>JADGAW010000061.1 GCA_015231815.1 Nitrospinota bacterium | reverse complement strand
CTATTATGAATCCCGGTATTGATATCAACTCTTTTCCCTCAAAGGAAGAAATAGTTGCAATAAGAAAAAAGAAGAAAGAAAAAATTAAGCTTGTTTCAGCAGGAAGGTTTGTATCTAAAAAAGCCTTTGAGAGAGGAATAGAAGTAGTACATGAACTGGTAAAAAAAGGACTTAATGTTGAATATGAAATTATTGGTGATGGTGAAGATAAGGAAAAGTATTTAACGTTAATTAAAAAATATAACGTAGAAAAGCAGGTTACCATATCGCCTTTTATTCCTGTTGACCAATTTAGCCAGCTTGTGGAAAAGTATGTACATGCTGATTTCTTCGTAATGTTGGGAAGATATGATGAACAGCATGATGATATTGAAACTTTTGGTATCGTCTATATCGAAGCCAATATGTCGGGTTGTCCTGTTATTGCCTGTGATGTTGGTGGGGTTAGTGATGCGGTTTCTGATGGAAAGAACGGGTTTCTTTTTCAGGAATATGATTCACAGAAAATTGCAGAAAAAATGAACTCTCTTATAAACGATGAAGCAGCATTAGATTCATTGTTCACCTCTTCTAGAAATTGGGGTGAGAGGTTTTTATGGGATGCTTTGATAGAAAAAAGCCGTTTGCTTTCTTGAAATGGAAGTTAAAAAGTTGGAAGGTCAAAAGGTCGGAAAGTCAGAAAGTTCGAAGGTTTGAAGGTTGGTAGGATATTTATCTCCAATAACGTGCAACGTGAGGTTTGCTGATTGCAAGAGTTTTCATCTCCTTTTTAATCTCTTTATTTTGCTTCGTTTTCTTTGGAGAATCAAAGAAAACGTTCCTCAGTTTCAGTGCTTTTTACTAAAATGAAGAGGTTTTTGCGAAAACAAGTTAATAACGGGCTTTATAGAAGTTTTACATTGAGAAGTTAACTTATAGAACAACAGTGAATTCGTGTCTTATTCGGGAAAGTGAAGTGAGAATAAATTTATTCTGGAGGTTCCTTAGGTTTAAAAATTAACAAAGTTATGTTTTGTTATAATAGTCCAATTTTTCTGCTCAAAACGTTTTTTACTCATTGCAGAATTCAAGCTTATATTCTTACTCATTGAATACACGATTTTCTTCTCTCTTTCTCTTCTTCTTTCTCTCTTTTATATTCAGCATAAATTGTGTATGGATTTTACTGGATGACCGCCCGGGATTTTCTGACGGAGCATTACACTTGCACATTGCATTACAGTACAAGGACTACTTTAAGCATTTCTTTGAAAATTCAATTCTTGATTTTCTTGCTCTACAGCATTTTTATCCGCCGGTTTTTCATACTTTTCTTGGACTTTTTATGTTTATTGTTCCTGAAAGTGTTTATTCAGGAGTTTTTCTCAATAGCATAGTTTTTCTTGTTATTTTGTTATTTACCTTTTCTTTAGGAAAACATTATTTTGATGAGAAGGCTGCTCTTCTTGCGGTATTTCTTCTTGGAAGCTCGGTTCTTTTTAACCTTTTTATTCGAATCAATGTTACGGATATATTTCTCACCTGCTTTATTATTGTGGCTTATTGGGTTTTACTCCGAACCCGCTCTTTTTCTGACCTGAAGTTTACCTTACTGTATGGGGTGGTTTTTTCAATGGGTATGCTGACAAAATTACCCTTCATGATGTACCTCCTGCTTCCCACACTCTATTTTCTCTTTATGGAAGATTTTTATTTCAGGCAAAATGTCGCAATTCGAATCTCTGAGCGTTTAAGGAACTTTTTTCTTGGAGTGTTTCTAATGGTCATTATTACTGCTCCCTGGTATATCTATAATTTAGGAGCTTTTCTCCAGAGTGCTTTTTTTTATAGTAAGATTTCCTTGGGGTACAATCCTCCCGACTTTCTGGGAAAAGCTACCTATTACCTTTTTGATATCAACGGTCATTTTTACTTTCCTTTTTTACTCATAATTTGCGTATCAGTTATCTGGCTTTTTAAGGATATCAAAGAACCAAAGGTGAAGAACTTGTTACCTCTTTTTCTTCTTCTTGTTGGTTCATATGCTTTTATAAGTAGCATGGACAATAGGCAACAGCGTTATTTTATTCCCTTGCTTCCTTTTATTGCACTGTTTGGGAGTTACTTGGCTTTCAAGCTTGATAATTTAAAAGGGAAGATATTTCTAACGGTGGTTGGAATTACTGCCTGCATTTATTTAATAATAACGAGTTTTGATTTTGGACAAAAGAAGGATTTAATCCTAGGTTCGTCAGCTTTTCCCCTAAGAATATATTCCATGCCGTATCCTCCAAAAAAGGAGAACTGGAAGGTCGCAGAAATTGTTCAGGATACCAAAAAAATCCGGAACGAAAAAGGATGGAGGGAAAAAAATACGGTAATTATTGGAGGAGGTTCGGCATATTTTCATCGGGGGGTATTTAGAAATTATGCAGAAATGGATGGTTCCATCTCGTGGGATCGAATGAGAGTCTATAAACGAAACTTTGGTCAATTTACCCAGTTCTTTGTTATAAAAGTTGATAGTAAGCCAACCTATGACCCCAATCATGGAAAAATTATCGACCTTCTTGAAAACTCCCCATACGCAAAAAAGCGGTTTCGCTTCTATAAAAGCTACTCTTTGCCTGATGGTTCAACTGCAAAGCTTTATTACCTCAATATCCAGCCATATACGGAAAAAGAAATAAAGATTAATGAACTTGAGAGTCTTTTCAAAGAATATTTTATGAAGAAGACAAAAATACGTGGTGATGTCACCGTAAAAATTGGGGAAAACTCTCAGGAGAATACTCTGGTAGGTAAGTTCAGCGAAATAGTTCTTGAAGGACATAACCTGCTTATTGATAATAAATTTCCCGTACAGTTTCTAAAAATAAAAGTTAAAGATATTCAGATTGACATGGAAAACCTCATTGAAAAAGGGGAATTAACAATTTACGCAGTTGATGAAGTTGAGCCCTCCTTACTGGCAAATGTTAAGGAACTGGAAAATGTGCTGGTAAAAACAATTCGTGAATTAAAAAGTGTTGATATTCAGCCGAGGGAAGGAAAATTAAACATTAATGCAACGCTTGAGACTGGAGGTTTTACCATTCCGGTAGAGGTTGAAGTTATGCCTGATTTACAAAAGGGAAAACAACTTCTCCCATTATTTCAGAAAATTACACTTTTTGGTATTCCCATTCCTGAGTTGCTTTACAGAAAATATATTGTGCAGCCTTTATATTTACATCCCACCGCCGGACTGGATTTAACACTGGCAATAAATGATGTTATTTTTGAAAATGACCAAATAGTTTTAAATCCAGAACCGTAAGAATGAGGTTCTTTAACTATAATAAGGTCTTTTGACGAGTGTTACACCTGCAAATGGTTTATAAAAATTAAGAATTCAGTCGATTGAAAACAAAATTACACAGTATTGTTGTTCCGGTTTATGAATCACAAGAAAGCCTGAAAAACCTCGTTGCGAGAGTTTCTGCTGCCATGGAAAAAGCAGGAATAAACTTTGAACTCATTCTCGTTGACGATGGAAGCAAAGATGATTCTTTTCAGAAAATTAAGAGATTGGCGAAGGAACATACTTTTATCAGGGGATTTAAACTCTCACGGAACTTTGGACAACAGGCATCAACCCTTTCAGGTTTACAACAGTGTCGGGGGGACTATATTGCAATCATTGATGATGACTTACAGGATCCACCAGAAGTTCTGCCGGACTTTTTTCACAATATCTATGGTGAGAATGATGTTGTTTACGGAATACGAAGAGAACGAAAAGAAGGGCTGATTAAACGAACAATGTACGCAGCCTTTTACCGTATTTTCGATAAGGTTTCCAGAGTTTCAATACCCTTTGATTCTGGTGACTTTTGTGCAATGAAACGGAAAGTTCTGGACGCAATGTTGGAACTCTATGATGCCTATCCCTTCCTGAGGGGAAATCGTTCCTGGGTTGGATTTAAACAAAAAGGTATTGAATATAAAAGAGATGAAAGAGCCGAAGGAGAGTCGGGCTATACATTTGCACGTTACTTTAAGTTAGCTTTATCTGCTATTTTTTCCTTCTCGCATATTCCAATCAGGCTAGCAACATTCTCCGGGTTTACGGTAGCTTTTCTCAGTATCATTTGGGTTTGCTATGTCTTTCTAAAGTGGCTGTGGATAGGTATTGATGTTCCTGGTTATACTTCCATTATTTTTATGGTTTCGTTTCTTGGCGGACTTCAATTGCTTTTTCTTGGTTTAATTGGTGAATATATTGTTCGCCTTTACGAACAATCCAGACGATGGCCAAACTCCATTATTGCTGAAAACACAGAGGAACCTGAATGAAAGTAGCGGTACTTGGTGGCGATGGTTTTCTTGGCTCCCATATGGTGGATCAACTTTATACGCTTGGTCATGATATTACGGTCTTTGACCGATTTCCGCTGGGAGAAACAAAAAACCTTAAGCACCTCAAGGGGAAAGTCTCTTTTGTAAAGGGAGAGTTCGGTAATATTGAGACCTTAAAGGAAGTGTTTGAGGGAGTTGATGTCGCATACCATTTTATTTCCTGTACAAATCCGGCAACCAGTTGGAATAATCCTCTTTTTGAAGTTGAAGAGAACCTTTTACATTCTTTACGCTGTTTTGAAGTTGCCGTGAAGATGGGAGTAAAGAAAATAGTCTTCCCTTCATCCGGTGGTACTGTTTACGGCAAACAAACTTCAATTAATAGTGAAAACACACTTCCTAACCCCTTTAATCCTTACGGTATTACCAAATTATCCACAGAATATTTCCTTAACTATTTTAAGGAGCATAGTAATCTTAACTACGACGTTTATCGAATCTCTAACCCTTTTGGTCCAAGACAGCCCATGGATCAACCACAAGGAGTAATTGCTGTTTGGATGAAAAGTATTCTTGAGGAAAAAGAATTAAAGGTTTATGGAGACGCAAAAACAGTCAGGGATTATGTATATATTAAGGATGTATCTTATTTAATGACCCATTCCCTCAAAGATTTACATAGTTCAGGAACATTTAATATTGGCTCAGGAAAAGGGGTATCAATTCTTGAACTTCTTGATGTTTTTAAAAAAGTCATTGATAAGCCTTTTACTTATGAACTCAGTGATAAAAGGAACTTTGACAACTCATCGGCAATACTTGACAGCACAAAGTTGTTAGGAGAATTTAAAGGTTTTACTCTTCAGAATATAGAAGAGAAAATCAAGGAAACATGGCACTATGTACAGAAACACTATCAGAAATCCTGACAGAACAAAAATAACAAACTCTTTTCTTTTTTACCTCTTTATTAAGGAAGTTGAAAATGGATTTCGATCAGTTCAGTGAAAACTACGATGAGTGCTTGAAAAGTCAAATTAATATTTCAGGGGAAGATACCGAGTACTTTGATATATATAAGGTAAATACCTTAATGGACTTTTACTTTAAGGGGGTGAATGACGTTAACGTTCTGGATTATGGTTGCGGAATTGGGAAACTCTCTTTCCTCATAGCAGAAAAGTCTTCGGGAATACATGTAACAGGCTATGATATCTCAAAAAAGTCCATTGAAAACGCTACAGCGAGAAATTCTCATGAAAACCTTTCCTTTACGACCGATTTAACTCAGGAAAGAGAATTTGATTTTATTATTGTCTCCAACGTTTTTCATCACATTCTTTCCGGTGAACGGATGAAAATCCTTGAAGAGCTAAAAAGTAAGCTGAAGAAAGAGGGTAAAATTATTGTCATTGAGCATAATCCACTTAACCCGATTACTCGCTATGTGGTAAAAAACTGTGCTTTTGATGTTAATGCAGAAATAATTACTTTAAGGGAATTTATTGCTCTGGGAAAAAAGGTGGGGCTTTCGGTTTTCGATAAAAGATATATTGTTTTCTTCCCTTCATTTCTTAAGGTTCTCAGACCCCTTGAGAAAAAACTGGGGTTTTTCCCCCTTGGTGCTCAATATGTTCTTGTCTTTTCACCCTATGAAACGTAAATTAAAATGAGTTAAAGAAACAATGAACACAAAAAAACCAAACTTCTTTATTGTCGGTGCTCCAAAATGTGGAACAACAGCTTTAAACGACTATTTAAAACAGCATCCAAACATATTCATCCCTCATAAAAAGGAGCTCCACTATTTTGGAACTGATTTGGACTTTAAATATAAGCACTTTTCAAGAAATAGAGCACAATATCTTGCAAACTTCTCTTTGGCTAAAGATGAAAAAATGCTGGGAGAGGCTTCTGTTTGGTATTTATTCTCAAAGCTAGCAGCAAAGGAAATAAAGGATTTCAACCCCTCATCCAAAATAATCGTTATGCTCAGAAACCCTGTTGATATGCTTTACTCTCAGCATAGCCAGTTTTTCTTTGATGGTAATGAAGATATTATTAATTTTGAGGAGGCTTTGGAGGCGGAAGAGGAGAGAAAAAAAGGAAACAAAATACCGAAAACCGTAGGACTTATTGAAGGACTTTTTTACCGGGAAACTATTCGGTATGCAGAGCAGGTGAAAAGATATTTTGAGCTCTTTGGTAGAGAAAATGTTCATATAATTATTTTTGATGATTTTAGAAATGACACTGCAGCAGTTTATAAGAAAACATTAGACTTCCTTGGGGTGGACAACTCCTTTAAAGCTGAGTTAAAAGTAATCAATAAATACAAAAAAATCAAGGATGTGGGGTTGCACAACACCTTGCTGAACCTGCCAACAATTCCCCGGAAAATAGCTCAAGCAGTCATTCCCTCAAAGATTCGTCGTAACTGGCTTAATAGTGTTAAAGAAAATAATACTGTTTATGGAAAACCAGACCCAATGAGTCCAGACCTTAGAAAAAAACTCATGCATGAATTCAAGGAAGAAGTTGAAAAACTCAGCGGTATTCTTGATAGAGACCTTTCTGGCTGGAGTGACGTGAAGGGGAAAGAGTGAATAGTGAAAAGACAATTTACCTTTCACCGCTTATACCCTTCTACCCATAAACCCATCTACTCTTTTACCCATACCCCATCTACTTTTGGAAGGTTTGAAGGTCGGAAAGTTAAAGCCTTTTAATCCGATTACATTGCGAGAATGTGAAAATTGTTGATGTTGATTTCTTTTGTTGGGTCTAATTTTTCGTTGAACTTAAAGGGGTATTCCTTATTGTTTTCAAGAAAATAAATTGATTTACCTGCATCGGCAAGTTGTTTAAATATTTCGTTTGCGTTGCTTCCCCTTTTGAGGAGATATTCATGATGTACTTCGAGGAAGATTTTTAATCCTTCTTTGGCAATGGTTTTCTTGCCTCCCTTTAACGCCAGGTTTTCAGCACCCTCAATATCCATCTTTATCGTTGTTGGCTCAATACCAAGTGCTTCTACCATTTTATCGATGGTAGTTGACGGAACTTCAATCATCTCCTGATTATCTGACTCAGAGAATGAGGTTGTTTGAAAAATTGATGAACCAGAGTTTCCGAACATTCCGTTCGTGTATAGTGGAACCGTTGTGACCTTATCAGAAATTGAGACAGGAAAGAGAAAAACATTGGAAACCTCATTAAGAACCAAATTATTGAGGCAGTTTTTAAAGGAAACAGGGTCAGGTTCAAAGGAATACACTTTACCTTGAGGAACAAGGTATTTCCCAAAAAGTACGGAAAAAGGACCAACCCACGTACCAATTTCAAGAATCGTTTCATCTTTTCCAATAGTATCAAAACATGTTTGGACAAATTCCTTTTCCCATCGTCCCTTGTTAACTCTCTTTTTAAAATCAAGAATTTCCCTGATATTACTTGCACGGGATGTATCCAGTTTAATCGTGAATTCTTTTGTCTCTGCGCTGAGGTGTCCGAGTTGTCGATAATAGAAATGCTTTAAGCTGTGCCTTACTTCTCGTATTAAATTTCCCATAAAAACTTTTTGGTTTTACTGAATTTGTAGAAAGCGGTATATTATAACGTCAACAATGCCATACTGTTTCGTTATTGAGGTTTCATATTGAACTCATGAATAATTGACTTCAGGAATAAAAAGACGTACAATTTATAAAAAATTGCCCGTCACTATAATAAAAATATTATGAACTCAAAATTAACGCTGCGCATTGACAGTCAATTGATCGAGGCGGCAAAAAAATATTCATCAGAATCAGGAAAATCTTTGTCGAGGATCGTTTCGGACTTATTCACCCTTATTCAGAATGAACGGAAACAAAAAGACACTGGTGAGGCATCGCCTTCCGTGCTTTCCTTGAAAGGATCCATGCAAAATAAACCTGTTTCAGAGGAAGACTACAGAAAGAGCCTTGAGGAAAAGTATTTATGAAGGTTTTGTTAGATACGAATGTTGTTCTTGATATCCTTCTTAACCGGGAGCCCTTTGTGGATGATGCAGCGATGATTGTCTCAAAAATTGAAAGGGGTGAGTTGACTGGGTTTCTCTGTGCCACAACAATCACAACGATTCATTACCTTGCAACAAAATCGATTGGTTCCCAAAAAGCGGAAAAACACATTCAGACATTACTCGCCCTTTTTGAAATCGCCCCGGTCAATCGCATTGTCCTTGAAAATGCCCTTAAAGGAAAATGGAAAGATTATGAAGACTCTGTTCTGCAGGAATCTGCAGTGCATTCAGGGGTTGAATACATTATCACAAGGGATGTTTCTGGTTTTAAAAACTCGAAATTGCCTGTTTATTCTCCCGATGAGTTTTTGACAATATTGGAAACAATCACCCACTAGTTTTTTTTTCGGAATGAGATTAACCAAATGTTTCTGCAAACTGGGTCATAAATGGGGATGAAGCGGAAAAAACAAAGATTTGCAAAAGAAACAACGGTTCCTCTATAATTTCGCTTTATTATCCAAATGAACGATAGACATGATGTGACTCATGCTTTCTTTTTCACTCCTTTCAACCCAAAAGTAACCAATCTATTTATTGATTTTCTTATTCAATAATAGAATTGTTTTATATTAAATAATGACCTTTACGTTTAACAATTCATATCGTTTTAACTCCACTGTTTGGTTGTCGATTTTCATTACATCCATTACTCTTGTTTGCTATAACGGCTATTGGGATGTTCTTACCTTTTCCCGTGATGACCACTTTACCATTTCCGGTGGCTATGGAACGACTTTATACCAACATATAGTAAACACTATCGATTGGTTGGTTGATATACAATCCCGTTATCAACCTTTTCGATTGTCACTTTTTGTGTTTTTTATCAGAACTTTCCCGGAGGAGTACAGTGTTTATTACAATATTGGACTCCACATAATTAACCTATTGGTACTCATACCGGTTCTGAGGAAGTTTAATCTTAATCCTCTCTATATTTTTATTATTGCGACCTACTTTTCCCTCTTTGGAAGAAATCGGTACATGGACAGTGCCTCAAGTACTATTGCAGGGGCAGAGATGTATATTTTATTCATCCTTTTGACCCTCTATTTCTTAATAAAAGCGATAGAAAGTACCTCTCGAAATAAAAAGATAATTTTTCTCACGTGCTCATATCTTCTTTATCTGTCTATAGTCTTTTCCTATGAGGTTGCATACCCCTTTTTTCTATTAATTGTTTTTGTTTTTATCTTCTTTAATTACCAACACCATTCCTTTCAGGTTTTTAAGAGGGTAAAAGAATACCTTGTTTTGGTGCCTTATCTCTTATTTCTTATTATCTATTTGTTTTTCTTCCGACTTCCTGTTCAGGGAGGAAGTTATGGGGGGAGTACTGTTACCTTTGGCTTGCATAACCTTCTTCAATTTCAAACCTATTTTGTAGGGAGCATGACTTTTCAGATACGACCCGGCGATGACTATTCTTTTCGCTGGGAATGGTTGGCTTTTTTATTTCTGTATTATTTATTTCTCTTTATTTTTTTGTCATTAACAAAGGAAGATTCTGGAAAAAAGGTGCATGAGCTTTTTAATAAAAAGGATTCCCTGAATTTTCTTTTGTTTTCAGCACTCTTTTTCTTCACAACAATAATTCTCTTTTCAATAAATAAAGGAATTGCCCCCGGTTCTTTTATGGCACAACATGCCTATTCCTTTACCTTTGGTTCATCTCTATTTACCGTCTCACTGCTTTTTTACCTTCAATTCTTTTTCCCGGCCGTAGCAAGACAAAAATACATTAGGTTTCTTATTTATATTTTCTTTCCCCTCGTTTGCCTGATTGGTTTGAACTTCAATCTTAAATTAGCTGAGAGTCAACAGGTAAGATCAGAGGAAATGACGAAAATGAAAATGGGCTTACGAGAAAAAATTAAGGATATTAAGGAAATTGATGCCATTATTATCAAAAACTTTAAATATCCTTATTACTATATAACCTCTGTAAATGCGGCATTCATTGTGTGGTTTGATTATAGTAAATATATTCATT
>JADGAW010000060.1 GCA_015231815.1 Nitrospinota bacterium | reverse complement strand
AAGAACAAAAAATTCCTGATGAATTATCTGCTTTAGGTGAATTGGCTAAAACCCCTGAGGCAAACATTATTAAACTGCCAAATATTAGTGCATCTATTCCTCAGTTGCAAGCGACAATAAAGGAGTTACAGGCAAAAGGGTATAACATTCCCGATTATCCAGAAAACCCACAAAATGATGCTGAAAAGGAAATAAAAGAAAGGTATGCAAAGGTTTTAGGGAGTGCTGTGAATCCGGTTTTGAGAGAAGGTAACTCTGACAGACGGGCTCCCAGTGCTGTAAAAAATTATGCAAAAAAGTTTCCTCACTCTATGGGCGCATGGGATAAAAACTCAAAATCTCATGTATCAACGATGGATAGCGGTGACTTCTTTGCTAACGAAAAGTCTGTGACTATGAGAGAAGCTACAAACGCAAAAATCGAATTTGTTGACCCAAGCGGAAACGTTACGGTTTTAAAAGAGAGTACTCCTCTTGAAGCAGGTGAAATTGTTGATGCTACTTTTATGAGTAAAAAAGCTCTCGTAACATTTCTCGAAGAGCAGATAGCAGAAGCAAAAGCACAAGATGTACTTTTCTCCCTTCATATGAAAGCTACCATGATGAAGGTTTCTGATCCCATTATTTTTGGTCATTGTGTAAAGGTTTTCTACAAAGATGTAATCGCTAAGCACGCTGACACCATAAAAGAACTTGGAGTTAACTTTAATAACGGACTTGGTGATCTTTATAGCAAAATAAAAGGTCATGCAAAACAAGCTGAAATTGAGGCGGATATTGAAGCAGTTTATGTTAATAGCCCTGCCATGGCAATGGTTGATTCTGACAATGGTATCACAAACCTTCATGTTCCCAGTGACATCATCATTGATGCTTCTATGCCAGCAGCAATTCGGGCATCTGGTCAAATGTGGGGACCCGATGGAAAACAAAAAGATACTAAGTTTGTTATTCCTGACCATTGTTACTCTACCCTTTATACAGCAACAATTGAAAACTGTATTGCACATGGTGCTCTTGATCCAACTACTATTGGTACAGTACCAAACGTTGGCCTAATGGCTAGAAAAGCTGAGGAATATGGTTCTCATCCAACAACATTCGAAGCTCCGGGTAACGGAACGATTAAAGTTACCGACTCCAATGGCAACGTGATTCATGAGCATGTGGTTGAGGAAGGTGATATCTGGAGAATGGTCATGGTTAAAGACGCTCCAATTCAAGATTGGGTTAAATTAGCAGTTAGCAGAGCAAAAGCTACTGGTTGGCCAACAGTTTTTTGGATTGACGAGGACAGAGCCCATGGTCGTGAAATTCTCAAGAAAGTAAATACGTACTTAAAAGATCATGACACTACTGGTCTTGATATTCGTATCATGTCTGTTTACGAAGCTGCAAAGCTTTCCGTTGAAAGAATGAGAGCCGGAGAAAATACAATCTCCGTAACCGGTAACGTTCTTCGAGATTACAATACAGATCTTTATCCAATTCTTGAGCTTGGAACCAGTGCCAAAATGCTTTCAATTGTTCCCTTGATGAATGGCGGAGGACTTTTTGAAACAGGAGCAGGTGGTTCAGCGCCAAAGCACGTTCAACAGCTTGTTAAGGAAAACTATCTTAGATGGGACTCCCTTGGAGAGTTCCTTGCACTTGTGCCTTCATTGGAACAGGTTGTTAATTCTTCCGGTAATAATAAAGCGCAGGTTCTTGCTAATGCCCTTGATAAGGCGACTGAGAAATTGCTTAACGAAAACAAGTCTCCACAGCGAAGACTTGGTACTATCGACAACCGAGGAAGCCACTTTTATCTCGCTATGTACTGGGCTGAAGCACTTGCTGCTCAGTCTGATAACGCAGAACTCGCAGCTAAGTTCGGGCCTGTTGCTGCACAACTTCAGGAGAACGAAGCGAAGATTAATGAAGAGCTTCTGGCTGTTCAGGGTAAGCCTGCTGACATTGGTGGTTACTACAAACCAGATGTTGCAAAAACTACAGCGGTTATGCGCCCAAGCGCAACCTTAAATGCGATTGTCGATGCTATTTAAACTACATTTTCTCAGATAGACTAACTTTGGGGCGTATTTTCTACGCCCCAATTTTTTACCCTCATCAATAAACCCTATTTGTTCTTTTCCTTTTGATCATTTGAGAACAGGCAGAAGAACTTTGTAAGCATGATTGTATTGAATAAACGTCTCTTCCCTGCCTTTATTCAAATCTGGATGGTTCTCTAAGGCAAACTTTCTGAATTTCTTTACCAAATCTTTCTTTAACGAATTTTCCGATAAATTGAAAAGCTTTAATGACTTCTTTATTTCCCCATAATAACTGAGGAAATAGCTCGCATCGTTATAAAGTCGTTCAAGGTTTTTTTCAGTCATTTCAAGAAGGTTCTCATAATTTAGATAAAACCACTTTACGGCATTATTTTGTAATGATTTTCCTGATAAATATTCAGCATGGTATTTACAATATCCCTCTGAATCGACATTTAAATTACAAAAATTAATCATTTCCTTTTCAAAATAAGTACATTTATTTAAAGGAGGGTATTTAACAAGCGTAATGTTCATCGTATAAATATGAAGAAAATAGTCTCTCTTTTTCTCTAATTCTGCTTGTAGCAAATAAAGAAAGTGGAACAGATGAAAATGTTTCCTAAATAGTTCCATCGTGGTAGAAACGTTATTGAAAGTATTTGATGGTATGAAGTAGTTGATTAATTTTGCTTCAAGTAGCCCGTTGTTTTCCTTAATATATTCAAAAAGCTCTTGGAGGTTTAAGGGTGGGAAACAGTAGTTTGGTTTATTTTCAGTAAAAACCAAATTGGTCACTTAAGCAAAAATTGGGTTCAATACCCTGATGAAATTTAAATTGAAGTTTCTGGTTGAAGGTGTTTTGTTTGTAGAGGTAACTTCACTTTCAGTGGATATTTCAGGAAAGAGGCTAGATTGTACTGTTGATTCCTTTTTACTCTCGCTCTGTTTCTTCACAATTGGGGTACTGCTTAAAGCTTCATAGGGTAATTCAGAAACCCTTGCCGTCTGTTGCGTGCCTCCAGTAAGCATTTCCTGTATTTTTGAACGTTCTTGCTGAGGCTCTTGAGCTTTAGTTGCTTGAGCTGCTTGATTAAATTGGTTTGAAAATGCCTTTGCAAATCGAATTGCTTTTGCCTGACTAGATATATCGACAACATCATTTCCCTTTAATCTGTTTAAAGAGGGCATTTCACGAGTTATCTTTTTAATATTCGCTATAAGCTTATCTTGTTGCGAATAATTATTCGTAACCGAAATTCCATTGACGGCTAACATGGTAAATCACCTCATCATGTTTTAAGGTAGTGCTTAATTGCACCAATATTTTTTTCAAGAGAAGTAGAATAATCTTTTAGTTTACTTTTCTCAACTGCAATATTTTGTTGATACTTATTTTCTTTTTCAACCAACTCTTGTAAAAGGTTTTGAAGGCTGCTTTGGTCGATGTCCATATCAGAGAGCAGTCTATCAAGCCTCTCTAGCTCTATTATAATACCATTTTTTTCTTCCTGAAGCTTATTTATCTGTGGAAAATCAGCATTTTGCAATGCAAGGAACAGTTGGTCAGTATATTTTCCATATAAAATCAGCAATTCATGCTTTTGCTGTAATACATTATCATCAGGCATTTTACTTTCCGCAGCATTTTTTATATTTTTTACCACTTCCACAGGGACAAGGATCGTTTCTGCCAACTTTTGGAGCATCTCTTTTTATTGGAGCGATTTTTTCTTCTTTAACCTGCTCTGGTTTCACTTCCCCTTCAACTGAACCTCTATGTTCTACTGTCTCCTGACTTCCATAAAGTTCTTCTATCTTTTTATCATAATCACTGATTTCGCTGGATTCTACGGGTACTACACGGTAAACAGTTGTAGCAACTTCCTTCTTAATTCTGAGAATCATCTCATCAAAAAGAACTAACCCTTCCCGTTTATATTCATTTATTGGATTTTTTTGAGCATAACCCCGCAAACTCACTGATTGCTGTAAGTGATCCATATTGAGAAGATGGTCTTTCCATTGACCATCAATTACCTGAAGGAGTACAAGTCTTTCAATCCCGGAAATAATCTCATCACCAAAGGTTTTAACTTTTTCCTCATAAAATATCTTCAGCGATTTTTGAATTTCGTGGAGAATATCAATATGTTCCGACTCCTCAATATTTTCCCAATCCTCACTTTGCAGGTACTTCACTTTTCCTTCTTTATACTGAATATTGACTCCAAACTCGTTTCTGATAGCTTCGAGCAATTCTTCAGTTTTCCACTCCTCGGGGTAAACATTTTCTGGGGCAAATTCGTCAACATAGGTCTCTACAGTTTCATTTGCCATTTCAATAACCTCTTCACGCATATCTTCTCCCCGCAACACATTTCCCCTTTGTTCGTAGATGATTTTTCTCTGGATATTCATAACATCATCAAACTCAAGCAGATGTTTTCTCATATCGAAGTTATGACCTTCTATCTTTTTCTGAGCATTTTCTATTGCTTTGGTAATGAACTTATGCTCGATGGGTTCTCCCTCTTCCATGCCAAGGGTTTCCATAACAGTTTTGATTTTATCCGAGCCAAAAATACGCATAAGATCGTCTTCAAGAGAAATAAAGAAGCGAGAAGAACCCGGATCTCCCTGTCGTCCTGATCTTCCTCTCAACTGATTGTCGATTCTTCTGCTTTCATGCCTTTCAGTTCCAATAATATGCAAACCTCCAACTTCTCTGACTCCTTCTCCAAGAACAATGTCTGTTCCACGACCAGCCATGTTTGTTGCTATGGTAATCATCCCTTTATGGCCTGCCTTAGAAATAATTTCCGCTTCAGCTTCATGGTTCTTGGCATTTAAAACGCTATGTTCGATATTATTTTTCTTTAAAAAGTCACTTATTTTTTCTGAATTTTCTATTGAAGCAGTTCCAACAAGGGCTGGTTGTCCTTTTTCATGAGTTTCAAGAATTTCTTGAAGAATAGCATTGTTTTTTTCTCCTTTTGTTTTGTAAATCCTGTCCGGGTTATCTTTTCGAATCATGTTTTGGTTCGTAGGAATACAAACAACATCAAGGTTGTAGATTTTTTTAAATTCCAGTGCTTCAGTGTCTGCAGTACCAGTCATTCCAGCAAGCTTATCGTACATTCGGAAATAATTCTGGAAGGTAATAGTTGCATATGTTTGGTTTTCCGATTCTATTTTCACCTTTTCTTTTGCTTCCAAAGCCTGATGCAGACCATCACTATATCTTCTGCCATCCATGAGACGTCCGGTGAACTCATCAACAATAATTACCTTGTTTTCCTTGACAACATAGTCAACATCTTTGGTAAAAAGTGTATGAGCTTTTAAAGCTTGATTGACATGATGAAGTATCATGATATTTAATGGGTCGTACAGATTCTCAACATGCATTAACTCTTCAACCTTTTGTACACCTTCTTCGGTTAAGTGAGCCTGTCTGATTTTTTCATCAACGGTATAATGTTCCTCAGGCTTTAATTTTGGAAAAATTTTATTTACAGTATAGTAGAGTTCGGTAGAGCCTTCTGATGGTCCTGAGATAATGAGAGGTGTTCTTGCTTCATCGATAAGGATTGAGTCAACTTCATCGACGATGGCAAAGTGTAATTCTCTTTGAACAAAGTCTTCCTTCCTGAATTTCATATTGTCACGAAGATAATCAAAACCATATTCGTTATTGGTTCCGTACGTAATATCAGCATTGTAAGCGTCTTGTCTTTCCTTATCATCCATACTGTTTTGGATAATTCCGACAGACATTCCAAGGAACCCATAAAGCTTACTCATCCATTCGGCATCTCTTTTTGCAAGGTAATCATTTACCGTTACAAGGTGTGCTCCTTTTCCTGTTAATGCATTTAGATATATAGGAAGAGTTGCAACAAGTGTTTTTCCCTCACCTGTTTTCATTTCAGATATTTTTCCGTTATGAAGAACAATGCCTCCAATAAGCTGCACATCGAAATGCCTCATGTTTAATGCCCGTTTTCCCCCTTCACGGCAGACAGCAAATGCTTCTTCTAAAAGGTCATCTAAGCTTTCTCCATCCTGAAATCGCTTTTTAAATTCTTCTGTTTTTTCTTTTAATTGAGTATCACTTAATGCCGAAATTGATTCTTCCAGAGCGTTAATGCGATCCACAATTGACCTAAGTGTTTTTAATTCTCTTTCGTTCTTTGAACCAAAGATTTTTGTTAAGAATTCTAAAGCCATTCTATTTCCCTAAAAAATTTAAAAAGGAGCTATTTTACCTTATAAAGGTAGCTTTCATGGTGAAAGCTCAAAAAGAAAAAACCGTTAAGGTTTTGGTGTGTGGTGTTAAGGTAGTTGAACCTAGTTGATGATGTAATTCATCGGGTTTACCGGAACTCCATTGAGAAGAACTTCATAATGGAGGTGAGAGCCTGTACTTCTTCCTGTACTTCCAACTTTACTAATTACCTGACCTCTTCTAATTTTATCTCCTGCTTTTACAAGAAGTTTTGAGTTGTGTCCAAATCGGGTAACTAATCCGTAACCATGTTTAATTTCGACGACTAAGCCATAGCCTCCTTCTTCACGAGACTTGGTTACAACACCAGATGCAGGAGCAATGACAGGAGTACCTAGTTTAGCGACAACATCAATACCTTCATGCATTTTTCTTAACCCGGTAAAGGGAGAGATCCTGTAACCAAAATCTGAAGTTATCCAACCCTTAACTGGCCAAATAGAAGGAGTTGAAGCAAGAATTGATGTCTGCTTTCTCAAATACTTGTCAATTTCTATAAAACTGTTCTTCTGAACACTACTAACTTTTCTCAATTCTTGCATGTCTTCTGAAAGATATTCAAGAGCTTTCCCCGTATCATTTCTTTCAATTAACTCATCCATATTGATAAAGTCTCTATCTTCAGGCCCCCCTTTTCCAAAGAAACTATCGTTTTGTCCACCAAGAGCAGTAATAATTCTAATTTTTTTATCAAAATCTTTCAGCTCATTTAAGTCTTCAGAAAAGGCTTTGATGTTGTTTGCAATTACTTTAATTTCTTTCTTTTGTCGCTCCATTTCATCGCGGGTAAGTGTTTTGGATTCATTTATCGCTGTAGAAATATCTTTTAATTGAATATTTTCTGTGTAGAAGTGATAGGACAGAGCTGATATCCCTGTAATAAAAAGGAAAACTGAAACCATACCCGTAACAATTAACTTTCGGGAAAGAAAAAACTTTTTTGGAGTATTTGAATAGTCAGAAAAGACCATTAACGTGATGTCTTTCTTCAGTATATTTTTGAGTTTACTTTTCATATAAAGTGTCGTTATTATTCGAATAGCAACAAAGTGTGCAATTTAAAAAGACATCATACATAATTTTCAAATAAATGCAACTTAAAGTGATTCTAAAGCTTTTTTCGTTGTTTCGCCTAATGTTGCTGGGGTATCACAAACATAAATACCTGCATCTTTCATTGCTGCTATTTTTTCTGCCGCTGTTCCTTTACCTCCTGAGATAATAGCACCTGCATGTCCCATCCTTCTACCGGGAGGAGCTGTTTGACCTGCAATGAATCCAATGACAGGTTTGCTGATATTCTTTTTTATATATGCTGCTGCTTCTTCTTCAGCATTACCACCAATTTCTCCAATCATAACAATAGCATGAGTATCATTATCCTTTTCAAAGGCTTCAAGTGCGTCAACGAAGAGCGTTCCTATAATCGGATCTCCACCAATTCCAATACATGTTGATTGCCCTAATCCAAGTGCCGTTAATTGACCAACAGCTTCATAGGTTAACGTTCCGCTTTTTGAAACTACGCCGATATTACCTTCTCGGTGAATATGAGCAGGCATAATTCCAATTTTACATTTACCGGGAGAAATAATTCCTGGACAATTTGGACCAATTAACCGACATCCTTTTTTTTGTATATAGTCATATACTGCAACCATATCAATGGGAGGGATACCTTCTGTTATACATACAATCAGTTCTATACCCGCATCAGCCGCTTCAAGAATTGCATCTGCAGCAAATGGAGGAGGAACAAAAATAACTGATGTGTTTGCTTGAGTTTTATCAACTGCATCTGCAACGGTGTTAAAAACAGGAACCTTCTGCAAGGTGGATTCTCCGCCTTTTCCTGGAGTTACTCCAGCAACAACATTTGTTCCGTAGGTTTGGCACTGAGTGCCATGAAATTGACCTTCTTTTCCTGTAATTCCCTGAATTACCAATCGTGTATTATTATCAACAAATATAGACATATTTTCTCCTTAATCTCTTAATTCTTGAGAGTTTCAACGACTTTCTGAGCAGCATCACCCATTCCATGTGCAACAACAAACTTTAATCCCGATCTTTCAAGAATTTTAGCTCCAGCTTCTGCATTTGTTCCTTCTAATCTGATTACCACGGGTAAATTAAGGTGGGTTTTCTTTGCTGCCAGTACAATACCGCTGGCAAGTGTATCACAACGTAAAATACCACCAAAAATATTAATCAAAACTGACTTAACACTTTTATCGGAAAGTAATATTCGGAATGCATTTTCAATCATTTCCTCGTTTGCTCCTCCCCCAACATCAAGAAAGTTTGCCGGCTCAGCACCATAATATTTAATGATATCCATTGTCGCCATTGCCAGACCTGCACCATTAACCATACATCCAATACTTCCATCAAGTTTTATATAGTTCAGGCTATGTTTTGAAGCTTCAAGCTCTAATGGGTCTTCTTCAGTTATATCCCTGTATTCTAAAATATCTTTATGCCGATATAAGGCGTTGTCATCAATATCCATTTTGCAGTCCAGTGCCAAGACCCTATTATCTCCCGTGAGAACCATCGGGTTAATTTCAACAAGGGAACAATCAAACTTCATAAATGCAGAGTAGAGTCCCATAAAGAATTTTGTTGCGCTGTTGACAAGCTTGGCAGGAATATTTAATTTAAAAGCAATTTTTCTTGCCTGAAAAACCTGCATACCAAGTGATGGGTCAATATATTCCTTAATAATTTTCTCTGGAGTTTTTTCAGCGACTTCTTCTATGTCCATTCCCCCTTCTTCACTTGCCATGAAAACAATCCTTGAAGTTCCCCGGTCAATGAGAACACTTGCATAAAGTTCCTTAACGATATCCATACCCTCTTCAATAAGAACTTTTTGTACTAATTTCCCTTCTGGACCAGTTTGGTGAGTTACCAACGTCATGCCAATAATACTGTTTGCAATATTTTTAATTTCCCCCTGACTTTTAGCTAATTTAACACCACCGCCTTTGCCTCTTCCCCCTGCGTGTATTTGCGCTTTTACAACAGCGACATTGAATTCCAGTCTTTCTGCAATGGCAACTGCTTCATCAACACTGTTTGCCACTTCACCAACAGGGACTTCAACCCCAACCTGCTTAAGCAATGTTTTTCCCTGATATTCATGTATTTTCATAAAAGAGCTCCTTTTTATTAATTAAATGAACTGAGCTGGCTATTTTACCCCAAAAAATTAAATTACTAACGGGAGGAAATTTATAATCCTTTTAAATCACCATGCTTTGAAAAAATTTTCTTCAGCTTTTTTAAGAGAGATGCTTCAGAAAGGCGTATAGCTTCTTTGGTTACGCCATACTTATCGCCAATTACCTGAAGAGTTAAAGGTGTTTCACTCAAAAGTCTATTGTCCAGTATAAAGAGTTCTTTTGTGGACAATGTCTCCCGAATTTCCATTATTCGTTCAGATATAAATTTTCTGAGCATATTGGTTTCAATATCGCTTGCATAATCCTGTCGGGTATCTGCAATAATTTCAATTGTTGTGGCTCCTCCACTATCATCACCAATTGGAGCATCCAATGAAACATCAGGAGAATCAATTACTTCACCAATTTCGATAACATCCTTTTCAGTAACATTAAGTCGTTCAGCTAAAAGTTTTGTATGGGGCTCTATTCCCTGAGCTTCAAGTTTTTCTCTTTCTTTTTTTAAATTATAGAGAAGCTTTCTTCGAGTATTTGTAGTACCGACCTTAACTAACCGCCAGTTATCCATGAGGTACTTAATAATATAAGCTCGAATCCACCAACTGGCATAAGCAGAAAAGCGAACCCCCCGGTAAGGGTCAAATTTTTTTAACGCCTCCATGAGCCCGATATTTCCCTCTTGAATAAGATCCATAACATTATTAAAGGCGTAATTAAAGCTGTAGGCAATTTTCACAACCAGCATTAAGTGGGAAGAAACGACCTTGTAGGCAGCAACCTCATCGTTTTCCTCCTTGTACTTTACTGTTAATTCGTATTCTTCGTCCTCTTCCAAATGTCGAATATTCCGAATTCGAGAAATATAACTTTCGAAGACATCAAGCTTTTTTATTCCTGTAGCTTTTGAAAGCGGGACTAATGCTTTTTTATTTTTTGGGGGAACAGGAACAATTGCTTGAGTTTCCGG
>JADGAW010000005.1 GCA_015231815.1 Nitrospinota bacterium | reverse complement strand
GATAGTGAACAAGGAGTTCCAGCCCAGCTATCAGTAGAATATCGTTACGCAAAAAGAATGGGAATGAAAATTGGTGACATTATCACCTTTGATATTCATGGGATTTCCATAGAGGGAAAGATTGTTAATCTCAGAAAGGTGAAATGGAACTCTTTTCAACCAAATTTTTTCATCTTTTTTCAAGCGGGGGTACTTGACGATGCTCCACAAACCTACCTTGCCTCAATAAGTGGAGTCGCAATGGAGGAAAAGAATACCATTCAAAGCGATATTATTAAAAAGTTTCCTAATATTTCTATGATTGATGTTTCCCGGTTAACGAAAAAAATCTTAAGCATATCAGACCAAATGAGCTGGGCTATAAAGCTTATGGCGTACCTTTCTATTTTCACCGGATTGCTGGTGGTTTTTTCCATTGCCCGTCATGAGGTTGAGAGTAGAAAAAAGGAAATTAATTTATTAAAGGTACTGGGAGGTGATTTCAAGGATGTTCGAAAAATCATTAAAATAGAGTTTGGAATTCTCGGGTTTTTTGCCTCCCTCTTTGGAACCCTCATGAGTATTGGAATTTCCTTTATTTTTTCCCTACAAATGTTTGATTCAATTTGGAAACCTTCCTGGGAAATAAATCTTCTTTCTGTTGTGTTAATTACCGCCTTAAGTGTTGGAGTTGCGCTTATTGCAACAGGAAAAGTTCTTAGGCAAAAACCTCTCTCCCTTCTTCAAACAACTTAACGGCTTATTACCTGTTTCACAAAATATCCCTACAAATTAAGGTGAACCTTTAACGCTTCATTTATTTCAAGTCTATCGAGTTCATTACTGATATACCCAATGTCTTTTTCCAGTCTTTTTTTAGAAATTGTTCTAATTTGGTGAGCAAGGATAAGGGAATTTGTTGAAAGTTTACCCGTTCCTTTTTGTAATAAAATTTCGTTAGGGTAAATGCGTCGCCCTTTTTTTAGAGAAGTAATTGGTAGAATTGTAACCACAGGCATTAAGGAATTAAAATCTTCATCGCTTATTACAAGAACAGGTCTTTTTCCCCTTTGTTCAGAACCAATGGAAGGGTTTAAATTCGCTGAGAAAATTCCCCACTTATATTTCATCATCCGAAAATTGGAAGTCGTTCTGAACTTCTTTTAAATCTGCAAGAAAAAGAGGGTCTTGAGAAGCTTCTTTCAAAGCGGATTTAACACGTTGCTTCATAAGTTCTTCAACTTTTTCCTTAATGGATATTTCAACAAATGCGTTCATAGACTTAAACCCCTCTATCTCAACTAATTTTTTCGCTTCTTTCATAACATCGTCGTTTAAAACAAAAGACATTTTTTTACTCACAATAACACCTCAAATAAAGATAGCACTTTTTACATGTTTTTTATTATAGCAATTAGTGCTGGTTTTACTGCAATGATAACGAACTGAAGAATAGAGTTTCGTTAATAAACAAATGCCATTTTTGAATAAAACCTCGTTACGAAGAGGGTAATTTTATTCAAGGGAATTATTTTTTAGAAGAAGAGAGTTGGTAACAACGGTTACAGAGCTTAATGCCATAGCTGCTGCTGCAATTTCAGGGGAAAGATAGCCCAACATTGCCATGGGAATTGCCGCTGTATTATAAAAAAGAGCCCAGAAAAGATTTTGTTTCATTTTTAAGTATGCACACTTACTTAAATTTATTGTTTTTGGAATCAGGGAAAGGTCGTTTCGCAGCAAAGTAATATCAGCACTCTCAATGGCAATATCAGAACCGGAACTCATGGCAAAACTTATATCTGCCACGGCTAATGCCGGAGCGTCGTTTATGCCATCACCGATCATCGCAACTTTTTTTCCTTCATTTTTAATGTTATGTACATGCTCTGATTTCTCCTGAGGTAAAACGTTGGCAATAACCCGATCAACAAAAACTTTTTTTCCAATATACTCTGCTGTTAACCTGTTGTCGCCTGTTAAAAGAACTGTATTCTTTCCTTGCATACTTAAATGACTTAAAACCTCTCCCGCATTTTTCTTTAAAGGGTCTTCAATGACAATAATTCCCATAACTTCTTTGCCTCTTGCTAAGACGGCTACTGTCTTTCCTTCCCTTCCATGACCTTCTACATGAAGCTTTGCGCTATCTTCCAGAGAAACATCTGATGGTTTTACCACCCGATAATGTTCATTGTTTATTTTTCCCTCAACGCCGACACCAACAATATTTTTAAAACCTTTAACCTCTAACAATTCAATATTTTCATTTCTTGCTTTTTCAGTAATAGCCAGTGCAATAGGGTGATTGGAATGCTCCTCAAGAGAAGCTGTTTTAAGGAGAATTTCTGCCTCTTCGTAATTTCCTAAGGCAATTACTCTCTCCAATGAGGGTTTTCCTTCAGTTAATGTACCTGTTTTATCGAAAATAAAGGTGTCAATTTCCCCGGCATTTTCCAATGCCTGAATGTTTTTAATGAGGATGCCTTCTTTTGCTCCCATTCCCGTTACAACCATAATAACCGTCGGAGTTGCCAATCCCAGAGCACAGGGGCAGGCAATTACCCAGACAGATATTCCGTTCAGGATTGCCTGAGAAAGGTTGGTGTTGCCTTCATAAGGAAAAAGGTAACCATTTTCCAGCAAAAAGTACCAGCCAATAAAGGTTGAAATACCCAAAATAATAATAACCGGAACAAATATTGATGAAATTTTATCTGCAAGCTTTTGTGCCTTTGCCTTACCCGATTGAGCCTCGGCAACAACGTTGATTATTTTTGCCAGCAGTGAATTATTGCCAAGCCCTGTAACCTCAATTTGCAATTCACCTTCTTTATTCATTGTCGAGCCAATAACCTTGTCTCCTTTTTCTCTTCTTACCGGAATTGGTTCACCGGAAATCATTGATTCATCGACATGTGAAGAACCTGAAACAACAATACCATCCAGAGGGATTTTCTCTCCGGGATATATTTTTACGATATCTTTTTCTTTGACATCATGAATATCTTTTTTTACCCATTCGCCATGAATCTTTACCGTTGCTTCTTTTGCCTGAAGTCCTGCAAGCTTGGTTAGAGCATCGGATGTTTTGTTCTTTGCGCTTTCCTCTAAAAACTTTCCCAGAAGAATAAAGGTTACCAGAAAGGCAATGGTCTCGAAATATACTCCGCCATGAGTTATGCCGACCATATCCAAGCTGCTGTATATAAGGGCAGTTAGAGTTCCCAGAGAAACAAGAGTGTCCATATTGGTTGCTCCGTGCTTTATCGCTCCGAAAGCTCCCTTAAGAAAATAAAGTCCGCAATAAAACTGTATGGGAATGACAATAAGGAATTGAATAAAAGGGGTAATTTCCTTGGAAAAGACATGAATATTAGATATTACAAGGAAAAAGAGGAGTAACGTTGCAGAAATTGCAAGTTTAAATTTAATTTTTTTTAGATTTTTCTCTCGCTCAACAGCTCCCTGGGAAATATCGCCAGACAGTTTTTCCGTGGCATTATATCCAAGATTATTTATTGCTTGAATTATCTCGTTTTTATTGATTTTATCTTTATCGAAAGAAACTTTGGCAGAACCTACAAGAAGGTTTACCTCTGCCGAAGCAACACCGGAAAGGGCATTAATTCCTTTTTCTACCGTTGCGACACAAGAGGCACAGGACATTCCATTAACATTGAGTTCCAAAACTGCATTTCCACGGGTGTTGTTTTTCTCTTCCGGTTTTTCAATTATTGGCGTGTCAGAAAATCCTGCTTTTTTTATTTTTGCAAGGGCATCTTCATATAATTGTTCATTGTCCTCAGAAGTAAAAAATAGTGCTTCATTGTCTTCAAGGGAGACTTCAATATCTGATATCCCATCAACTTCTTCTAAAGCTTGTGTTACTTTAGCAACACATTTACTACATTTCATCCCATAAACGGGCAATATACATTTTTTAGCTTTATTCATACCTCTTAACTGCTGAGTTAATATCTGTTTTTTTCCCTATCTTAAACCTTTAGAGAAAAAAAGAAAGGTTTTGTTTGTAATTCAATAGAATGTTGTGATAAAATCTCTCGTTTTTTAAATGAAATCTAATATTAACAGGAGTAAATACTTTGCCTACTATAAACCAACTTGTTAGAAAAGGTAGAAAATTAATTAAGAAAAAGACAAACAGCCCTGCGCTTAATAACTGTCCGCAAAAGAGAGGTGTTTGTACAAGAGTTTATACCACGACCCCTAAGAAGCCAAACTCTGCATTAAGAAAAGTTGCCAGAGTACGGTTAACTACCGGCATTGAGGTTACTACCTATATTCCGGGTGTTGGTCATAACTTACAGGAACACTCAATCGTGTTAATCAGAGGCGGTAGAATTAAGGATATTCCCGGTGTTCGATATCACATCATTCGAGGTACTCTTGATGCTCTTGGTGTTGAAGGTAGAAGCCAAAGTCGTTCTAAATATGGAACTAAAAAACCTAAGAAAGAAAAATAATAAATTTAACTACTAAAAAATATGTCCAGAAGAAAAAGTGCTGTTAAAAGGAACTATTTTCCTGATCCAAAATTTAACGAAAAGATTGTAACAAAGTTTATTAATCAGTTAATGGTTCAGGGCAAGAAGTCTGTTGCTGAAAAAATATTTTATGGTGCATTGGACATTGTTGGAGAAAAAAACAAAGATGATTCTCAAATTGATTCTTTTAAAAAAGCAATGGATAAAATCAAGCCTGCTCTTGAAGTTAAATCACGAAGAGTTGGTGGTGCCACATATCAGGTGCCAATTGATGTTCGACCTGAGAGAAGTGTTGCATTGGCAATGAGATGGTTAATTGCTGCAGCAAAGAAAAGAAATGAGTATTACATGAAAAATAAACTAGCGAATGAAATACTCGATGCGCTTAAAGAAACTGGGGCAGCATACAAGAAAAAAGAAGATACCCATAAAATGGCTGATGCGAACAGAGCATTTGCACATTTTAAGTGGTAAATTATACTCTTCAAATATCCTTCAACAATTCACCCTGTCACGGGGTTTCAGGTACATTTAATACATTACTTCAAAGAGTGAGGAAAATAAATTGGAATACCCATTAGAAAAAATAAGAAATATTGGAATTATTGCACATATCGATGCAGGAAAAACCACAACGACAGAGCGAGTTCTTTTCTATACCGGAAAAACCCATAAAATTGGTGAAGTACATGATGGCGCAGCTACCATGGACTGGATGGAACAGGAACAGGAAAGAGGAATTACCATTACATCAGCAGCAACAACTGCTATATGGAAAGAACATCGATTTAATATAATTGACACTCCCGGTCACGTTGATTTTACTGTAGAGGTTGAAAGATCTCTCAGAGTTCTTGACGGAGCAGTAGGGGTTTTCTGTGCTGTTGGAGGTGTTGAACCACAATCAGAAACAGTTCATAGGCAGGCAACACGATATAAAGTTCCCCGTCTTGCTTTTGTTAACAAGATGGATAGAGCAGGAGCTGATTTCTTTTCTGTTGTTGATCAATTTAATGCAAGACTTAACATCAGGGCAACATGTATTCAAATTCCTATCGGTGCTGAATCAGAGTTTCAAGGCTTTGTTGATCTTGTAAGAATGAATGCAGTTCTCTATAAAGATGAGGGAAATTTTGGAAGCACCTTTGAAATCGTTGATATTCCTGATGAGATTAAAGAAAAGGCTAATGAATTTAGAGAAAAACTTCTCGAAGATGCTGCTGAGTATGATGAAGCTCTTATGGAAAAATACCTTGAGGGTGAAGAGCTCTCCACGGATGAAATTCTCGGTGCATTGAGAAAAGGAGTCCTTGCCTGTACGTTAATGCCGGTAATGTGTGGGTCTGCTTTTAAGAATAAAGGTGTTCAGGCATTACTCGACAATGTTGTGGATCTTCTCCCATCTCCTTTGGATATTCCACCAATTAAAGGAACTAAAATTGATTCTGAAGATGTCATTGAAAGAAAAGCTGATTACAATGCTCCCTTATCTGCTTTGGCATTTAAAGTTATGACTGACCCCTATGTCGGACAACTTACCTTTATCAGAGTTTACTCTGGTGTTCTCAAAGCGGGGTCTTATGTTGTTAATACCTCTAAAGATAAAAAAGAGCGTGTTGGTCGGATTCTTTTAATGCATGCAAACAAAAGAGAAGAAATCAAAGAGGTTAAAGCCGGAGAGATCGCAGCGGTTGTAGGTATGAAAGATACCTATACTGGAGAAACTCTTTGTGGTGAAAAAGAAGAGGATCATGTCCTTCTTGAGTCTATGGACTTTCCAGAGCCAGTTATTGATATTGCTATAGAACCAAAAACAAAAACAGATCAGGAAAAACTTGCTGAAGGATTAAAAAGATTAAGTCAGGAAGATCCAACATTTAAAGTTAAAGTTGATCACGAAACGGGACAAACAATTATTTCCGGTATGGGTGAGCTTCATCTTGAGATTATTGTTGACCGGTTAAAGAGAGAATTTAGCGTTGAAGCAAACGTCTCTGCTCCTCAGGTTGCTTACAAGGAAACTATTAGAGAAAAAATTGACCACGAATATAAGTATGTAAAACAATCTGGTGGTCGTGGTCAGTACGGACACACTGTTATGACAATTAAACCTTCTGAACGAGGTGAAGGTTTTAAGTTCATTAACAGCATTAAGGGTGGTGTTATTCCCCGGGAATACATCCCATCTGTTGAAAAAGGTGTTAAAGAGGCAATGGACAGTGGTTTTATCGCTGGTTACCCCGTTGTAGATATCACGGTTGATTTAACCTTCGGTAGTTTCCACGAAGTTGATTCATCTGAAATGGCGTTTAAAATTTGTGCTTCCATGTGTTTTAAAGAAGCATGTAGAAAGGCTGGAGCAACGCTTCTTGAGCCAGTTATGGCTGTTGAGGTTGTGTCGCCGGAAGAATATATGGGCGATATTATCGGCGGACTTAGTGCCAAAAGAGGTCGAATTAATGAAATGAGCGACAGAGGTGGTAACAAAATTGTTAAAGCTGATGTTCCCTTAGCTGAAATGTTTGGTTACTCAACAGAAGTAAGGTCTGCATCACAAGGTCGGGCAAACTACACCATGCAGTTTTCCCACTTTATGGAAGTTCCAAAAAACATCTTTGATGAAATCGTAAGTAAGCGAAAGCTGGAAAACGGTTAATATACCTTAGAGCATACCATCTTGTTCCCGGGCTTCTAAAGTCTGGGAACAATTCTTTCCCCAAAAATCTTCACAAATCCTTACCTGTAATTTCTCAATGGGAGTGGTCTCTTTCTGACTATGGTTTCCCCGTGAATTCATTTTCCCCCAAACATTTACATTATCGAAACTACAGCTTATTAAACCTTGCAGAAGCTCGCTTATGGAAAAAGTAAAATAAAACTGAGCCAATAATGAAGGTTATGATGGCAATAAACTGTGAAGTGGAAAGCAATCCATTAAAAACAGCACCTCTTTCATCAGACCTGAAAAATTCCACCGTAAAACGTCCTACTGAATACAAAATAAGGTAGCTAAGAAAAATCTGCCCTTTAAACATTGCCCGACCTCTTAGAAAAAGCAATATTCCCAATATGGAGAAGTTCATAACAGATGAATAGATTTGGGAAGGATGTAAAAGAACTCCCAAAGGAGCCAAAGAATGTTCATCGTGAAACTCAATTGCCCATGAAACATCGGTTTCAGAGCCATAACAACAACCAGCCATTACACACCCTATACGACCAATTCCTTGTCCGAGAGCAATACAGGGAGCGGCAATATCTGCCATATTCCCAACATCAATGTTTCTTTTTTTTACATAAATAAGTCCGGCAAGGAACCCGCCTAACAACCCACCATAATATACCAATCCCCCCTTCCAAATCATAAAAATATCAAGGGGATACTTTAGGTACATTTTGTACTCAACAATCACAAAGAGTAGTCTTGCTCCCACAATTGAACCAATGATTATCCAAAAAACCAAATCATAAATAAATTGAGAGCTTATTCCATCATCTTTAGCAAGCCTAACTGCAAGCAGTGTTGAGGAGAGAAATGCCGTGGCAATAAGAAGTCCATATGTGTAAAGTGTTACCGGACCGAATGAAAAAAGTATTGGGTACAAGGAGATAGTTTATTATAGGTTTTCTATTTCCGGCTCAAAACCATTTGCTTTCATATCTCTGTACTCAAGCTGGTTAGGAGTAAACTTTAAAACACAGTAGTCTGGATCTGAGGAACCGCCTTTAAAGTATTGAGAAAGATGATCAGTCCAAACAGCATCCTTTGTTTCCTGATCTTCTAAAATTGTCATATTTCCAAACATCCGAATATCACAATGGGTAACATGATCATAATCTGCAATGGAAACCTTACTGTTTTCTCTAAGGTGTTTTATCTTATTACTGTTTTTATGGGAAACAAACCAGAGAGTAAGATTATCCTCTACTTTTTGAATTTCCATAACCCGACAAGAAGGTTCATTATTTAAACAGGTTGCAATTGAGGTTGTGTGGACATTTTTAAAAAACACTTTAATTTTATTTTTAACTCCTGACATGTTTACTCCTTGTTAAATTAATGAAAAAAGTTGGTAAAATTAATCAAATAATGATTATAACCTTTCGTAAAGTCCTATTCACTATGGCAAAGCAATTAAAGGAAAACTATTTTATCGTACTTCATGGAATGGATTTACATAAAAAAGTAATTACATCCCTTTTTTATTCCTTCATCTTTATTTATTTTTTATCTGGAGGAAGCATTGCCTATGGAGAGGAAAAAGATTACGTTGTGCTGCAAGAGAAAGGGTGGAAAATAACAAAGGAAGGGTATCAATATAAAACTCTCATAGGAAAACACAAAGAAAGCACTTCATCTTTTGAACTTATTTTTCTCAAATTTAATCCGTACAAATTTAATCTGAAAATCATTCCTTACAGTAGCATTGCAACCTATCCTGTTTTTGTCAATCGCTACACTGATTTGAAGAAGAAAAATATTGCCATAATAAATGGTGGTTACTTTGATGAAAGGGGAAAGCATTTAGGTTTTTTGAAAATAAACAACAAAATTTATCGAAGAAATGTTGCTACTCACCCAATCTATAGTGGAATTATTCTTCCGGATGCACAAAAGAAAATAATTCATAGTAGCCTATTTAACCCAAAGCAACACAAAAATGCTATTCAGGTTGGACCTCTCCTCATAAGGGACGGTAAAGTTAACCCAGGGCTAAAAAATACAGAAAGTGTTCATTATCGGTCTGGTCTTGGTATAGATAATGACGGTGATTTCATCCTTTTTGCCACCAACACAAATTATGGTGGAATTTCCTGGAAAACATTGGTAAATATTTTAAAGGGTAAAGGTTTTGACTTTATCAATGTAATTAATCTTGATGGGGGAGGGTCAACACAATTATTTTTTAAAAAGAACGGCAAGAATATTTTATACCGGGGTATTAAAGCAGTTCCGACAGCCTTGCTTGTTGAGCTAAGAGAATAATAGCTCAATGTAGTGAACTAAACATTAATTAAAACCGTGACAAATCCTCAATTAAGACCTGCTCTAGAGAAAAATTAAACATCCTACCCTCTTCTTTTTCCAAAATGCATATTGACTATTCAGATAAAGAAAAATCATGTAAAATGTCAAGCTTTTTGAATAACGAAAGAGTCTGAATGAGTTTTGTAACTCAGTGTTTGTGAGAGAAAGCATTACGTTTAATCTTCTCACTAATACTGATACCAATAAACTTCTTTATCTCTCTTTTGTAAAGAATTAATTTTTTCATATTAAAGTACGGAGGCAGTAAAAAAATGTATAAAAATATTTTAATCCCCGTTGATAATTCAGACTGCTCAGATTGGGCAATTGATATGGGTATTAAGCTCGCAAAAGGGTTTGGCTCAGAAATTACCGGCAACCATGTTTATGCAGCGAAACTTCACGATGACAGATTCAGGCAGATGGAAAGTGATTTACCTGAGGAATATCAAGATGAAAAGGAAATAGAGCACCAAAGAAACATACATGACGTTCTTATAACAAAGGGTTTAAAGCTTATATCTGATTCTTTTGTTGATACCCTTGAATTAAGATGTAAAGAAGAGAATATTCCATCTCACCGTTCACTACCTGAAGGAAAAAACTATCGTGAAATTGTAAATGATATTCAAGAAAATAATTACGACCTTACCATCATTGGTTTTACCGGACTCGGCAAGGTAGCAAGTTCAACCATCGGTTCTGTTTGTGAAAGAGTTGTGAGAAGAGTTGATAAAACAGATATTATTGTTACCAAAAAGGAGCCAAAGCTTGAGGGAACAGTATTGGTTGGTATCGATGGCTCTCATGAATCATTTGCTGCAATGGAAACTGCAATAAACCTCCATAAAACCTTTGGGGTAAAGATAGAAGGTGTTGCGGTTTTTGACCCCGATTTTCATAACGTTGCTTTTAAATCTCTTGAAGGTGCGCTTTCAGAAGAAGCGGGGAAGATTTTTAAGTTTAAGGAGCAGGAAAAACTTCACTCAGAGGTTATTGATAAAGGCTTGGCAAAAATATATGAAGCACATTTAAAAAGAAGCGTTATGATTGCTGTTAAGAATGGCGTTGAGGTTAAAGAAACAATTCTTGCTGGAAAACCTTACGATGAAATTATCAAATATGTTGAAAAAACAAAACCGAGCCTTTTAATTATTGGAAAACGGGGCTTTCATGCAGATGAAGGACTTGATATCGGAAATAATGCAGAAAATCTTCTCAGAAGTTGCGACTGCAATATTATGCTCATTAACAGAAAATATGAGGGAAAGCTTAGTTATTCAGGTCACTCAGTGAAAAAGTTGCACTGGACTGATGATGCTACAGCAAAATTACACAGAGCACCGAAGTTCGTTCACAAGATGATTATCAAAATGGTCAATGAGTATGCAGTCGAAAAAGGCTACGAGGAAATTAACGCTGATGTAATTGACGAAGCACGAGAATATCTGGGAATCGGCTGATTTCCTGTTAAAAACCGTGAAGACAGAAAAATAAGGAATATAAGCACTTCTGACCTCTAACTACTGACAACGAGAGCATTATGTTACTCATGATTGACAACTATGACTCCTTTACCTATAACCTTGTCCAATACCTTGGCGAGTTAGGACAGGAAGTTATGGTGTATCGTAACGATAAAATCAATATTGATGGAATAACAAAAATTGACCCGGAATATATTGTTATTTCTCCTGGTCCCTGCAACCCTGATAAAGCAGGAATTTCCGTTGAAACAATTAAGCAGTTTGCCGGGAAAAAACCGTTACTTGGGGTTTGTCTTGGACATCAAAGTATTGCTGATGCCTTTGGAGCGAACATTGTCAGAGCAGACCGCATTATGCATGGTAAAACATCTCCTGTTAAGCATGACGGTAAAACAATCTTTAAGGACGTTGTAAATCCATTTACTGCCGGACGCTATCATTCGCTGATTATTGACAGAGATACCTTATCAGAGGACTTTGAAGTCTCAGCAGAAACTGATGAAGGTGAGATTATGGCAATTAGGCATAAAACCCTCCCCCTTGAAGGAATTCAGTTTCACCCCGAATCAATTCTCACCCCCGATGGCAAGAAAATTCTCAAAAACTTTCTCGACATCTACAAAAGTTAGTTGATATACGAAAAGCAAAGTCTTACTAAAAAATCCCTTGCTTAATGGGATGCATTACACAACCATTGTAAAAGCTTTTCATACAGAATCATAGTTATAGACTCGCTATAATTTATAATGCAAAATATGTGATAATCTTTGTTTCTTATTTTCCGTTTATTGAACGTTATTGGTAGTTTATGCAATTCTCAAGACAAAGCCCCTGTTTAACATACTTAAGTTTGTTTTTGTATGAAATAGAAAAGTACATGTATTTAAAACATGTTATTTCTACTCGCATGACTAAATCACTCCTTTACGAAAGAAGTCAATAAAAATATTCTTATTTTTAAATATATATATAATAACATGAAATATAAATTCTTATATCCCTAAGCAAGGCAACTTTAACAGGGATGAATATGATTAATATAAATAAAATCAACAATATTTTTGACACAACATAAAAGATGTGATATGATTCCTGCGTTTAATAAAATTGGAAACCTTCTTCCAGGAAAACATAGAGCGACATTCGCCGAGATAAAAGGCCGATTTGGCTTCAATGAACATCGGTTGCTTCTTCTGGAAGGCTTTAAAAACCTGTTGATTGAACTGAAACGGGCGGGATGTGACGAGATCTGGCTGAACGGAAGTTTTGTAACGAAAAAAGAATTCCCCGAAAATTATGATATGTGTTTTCAAATCAAGGGTGTTGACCCTGATTTGATGGATCCTTTGATTTGCTCAGGAGACCGAGATGAAAGAAAGAAAAAATACCGAGGGGACATTTTCCCTAATTTTATTGAAGGAGGTTCGGGAAAACCTTTTGACGAGTTCTTTCAGGAAGACCGAGACGGAAATCCGAAAGGCATTATAGTGATCAAACCTCAAGAAGAAAATGATTAAAAATAACACACAACTAAAGGTAACCAAGAAAAAAATAAAGTCTTTTGAAAAATCTCTGAAGGAAAAAAGCGAGCGACCCTCTGATGTACATCCAGTCCTTTGGGATGCGCAATTCAAGGAGATAGAAGCACAGTTGAAAATCATGAATCAAGAGGTGGAAGAATACAATGCACTGGTCTCAGGACAAATTATTGATTTTGAAGGTTCTTTTAACGAACTGCCAAAAGACTTGATCAAAGCGAGGATAGCAAGAAACCTGACCCAAAAGGAACTTGCCAAACAACTTGGGAAAGCCGAACAACAGGTTCAACGTTGGGAAAAAGAGGAATATAAAAACGCCAGTTTTAACAATATTATGCAGGTAATAAAGGCTTTAGGAGTAACCGTTGTCGAGCATGTTTCCCTAAATAAAACAAAAAACTACGGATAAATGTTTTCGGAAATGTAAATGCCTCGTTACCATAAATGAATACCAATGCACGTCAATTTGGAAGGAGTAATACTAAAGGTTGTATAAAACAAAAACCCAAGGAAAGGTTCTTCTTGAAGGTAGGATCCCGAGTCTTCTTTCGGAGGAACAGTCGCATGGTTCTGCAGATTTATTTCAATTTATTCATCTAACTTCTTGGTTGACAGGGTTTCTTCTCCAGAGTCAACGTCATCTTGCTTGAAAAGAGCATAACGGTCAAGCATAATATCGTCAATCAACATTTTTATTTCTCCTGGTCCAAAGTCAAACTTTCCCAATAGTTCAGAAATAAAATGGAGGGATGTTTGGAATTCTTCTGTTACCACAAGGTCAGCTCCGGTAACTTCAAGTTCGGCAAGATTGGAAACAAACTGTGATCTCACCATAATTAAAACCTTTTTGTTAAGCTCCCGAATTTCCTTAATAATTCCTTTAATGGAGTCAAGTCCGTGAAAGGTAAGTACAACCGCCTTGGCTTTTTTTATTCCTGCAGCAACGAGAATTTCCTCTCGTGCCGCATCACCAAAATGAATGTTTTTTCCTTCCTTTTGACCCAACTCAACGTTTGACCAGTTAACGTCTAAAACAACATGGGGAATATCAAATGTATCAAGGGATTTAACGACATACCTTCCGGTAACTCCATAGCCACAGACAATAACATGATCCTCCATGTCATCACTGCTTTTATCTACTTTTTCCAGTTCCGGAGCAGGAAAAAGGTTGTAAAAAAAAGGTATTTCTGAAAAGTAAAATCCCCATTTTTCCACCTTGTTCATAATAAACGGTGTCACCAGCATTGACAAAACTATTGCTGAAAGTGAGGTTTGATAAAGGTTTTCGCTAATTATTCCGGCAAGGTGTCCGCCTAATAAGAGAACAAAGGCAAGCTCACCCACCTGAGCAAGAGTAAGGCTTATCATAATTGAATCTTTCAGAGAGTACCCCATGATTCTCAGCACAAGCATAAGAACAACGATTTTCATCAACATGATAAAAATAAATAAACCAACAACTTGAGGAAGATGGTGGAGAACATAACCAATGTCAACCAGCATTCCGACCGAAACGAAAAAAATCGGCAATAAGCAATCCCGTATAGGAAGAAAATCAGCAGTTATTTGATGCTTAAAGTCCGTTTCCGAAAGTACAAGTCCCGCAACAAATGCTCCAAGAATTAAAGAAAAACCCGTTTCGTTGGTAAGAACCGCAGTTCCAAGACAAATAAACAGTACCGTTACAACAAAAAGCTCAGAGCTTCGTTGGACTGCAATGAAGGTAATTAAAGGTCGAAATACATAGTGGGCAAGAAGAAAAAGAACCACAATAATCAATAAGGTTTTTCCAAGGGTAATTCCCAGAAGCATAAGAGGTGAGTCATCACTATTCCCCGATAGTATAGGAATAAGCAACATTATGGGAACAATCATTAAATCCTGAAAAAGTAATATGGATAGGGAGCTTTTTCCAAAAAGTGAGTCCATTGCAGCACGTTCAACCAGCATCTTTAAAACAATTGCCGTACTGGAAAGACTAAGAATCGTTCCAAGTAAAATTGCTGTTGGATGAGAAAAACCCAAAGCAATAAAAAAGAGGTAAAAAACAATTGAGCTTAAAAGTACCTGAAGTCCACCAATGCCAAAAATCATGCGTTTCATTTCAGAAAGTTTGCTTAAGGGAAACTCTAGTCCGATGATAAAAAGAAAAAACACCACCCCTACTTCAGCAAGCATCTGAACATCATGCTTATCATTAACCAAATGCAACAGTGACGGTCCGATTATTATTCCGGCAATCAGGTAGGCTACAATATTGGACTGTTTAAACTTCTTTGCAATTATTACGCTGATAATTACCGCACAGTAAATAATAAGAACATCAAATATTAAGGTAAAATTTTCCATAGCTGTTTACGTTGACTAAAAACTGATATAGATAATGGTTCGTTCTCTTATTTTACTTGCTCTTTTCTTCTTTCTGATGATTTCCTGCTCCTCTAAAAAAGATACGCCTGAAAATTATCTTGTAATTGGGATTGAGTCAGCTCCCCGTATTCTCGACCCCCGCTATTCAACAGATGCTGTTTCAACTAATGTAACGAGGCTTATATTCGGTGGATTGCTGAAAAGAAACAAAAACCTTGAACTTACACTTAACCTTGCTGAAAAGTATGAGCAGCCGAACCCTTTAACCTATATTTTTCGTCTCAAAAAGAATATTTATTTTCATAACGGAAAACAATTAACCGCTAAGGATGTGAAGTACACCTTCGATTCAATTCTTGACCCTGTAAATGCTTCACCTAAAAAAGGAGAGCTTAGCCAGATTAAAAAGATAGAAGCACCAGGCCAATACACAATTGTCATAACATTAAAAGAAGTTTCAGCTCCATTTCTTGAGCAAATGACCATGGGAATTGTTCCTGCTGGCTCAGGTAAACTCTCTGGTAACCCTGTTGGTGCAGGACCTTTTCAGTTTCAATCGTATGATAAGGGGGAAAAACTTCTGCTTAAAGCCAATAAAAACTATTTTGCAGGTGCTCCAAAACTATACGGGGTGGAATTTAAAATCGTACCGGACGAAACCGTGCGATTGCTTGAATTAAAAAAAGGGAATATTCATATTGTATCTAACCCAATAACCCCTGCGGTATTACCTTGGTTGAGTCAGCAGGAGAACATCTCCATCATGAAGAAAACCGGAACCAACGTTTCCTATATTGGTTTTAATATGGAAGATAAGGTTGTTGGCAACAAATTGGTAAGAGAGGCAATTGCTTATGCAATTGACCGAAATTCCATACTGAAATATCTTATGAAGAATTTAGGCATAAAAGCCAACAGCTTAATTTCCCCCATTAATCCTTTTTACAACCCTTCTGTTTCGGGATATGATTTTGACCCGGAAAAGGCAAAGAAACTTCTTGATAAAGCAGGTTACCCCAACTTAGGAGACGGAAATCCCCGACTGGAACTTACCTATAAAACCTCAAAAAATCCCGTGAGGAAAAAAATCGTTGAGATTCTTGCAGAACAGCTAAGAGGTGTTGGTATTAAAGTTCATATTGAAAGCTTTGAGTGGGGAACCTTCTTCTCGGATATAAAAAGTGGAAACTTTCAAATGTATTCTTTGACTTGGGTGGGCATAGCCGACCCAGACATTTATCACTATATTTTTCACTCACAAAGCTTACCGCCCAACGGAGCAAACCGGGGAAGGTTCGTGAACCGTGAGCTTGACGAACTTCTGGAAAAGGGAAGAAAGGAAACCGATTTTCATAAAAGGAAAGAACTTTATGACAGGGTTCAAGAAATTATTGCGCAGGAACTTCCCTACATTCACCTCTGGTTTTCGGTAAATGTAGCCGCTATAAACAACAAAGTTCACAACTTTGAAATCTACCCCGATGAAAGCCTTGATTCTTTGGTGAATGTTTCCCTGAAAAAATAATCTCTAACAACTTATATAAGAATGTTTTATATAGAAGGATACCAAAAAACCTTCACTTTATATGACAGGGGTATCGTTTTTGTCCTCATGGCAAAACAATTGTGCAACAACTTGTTGTACAATTGCCTCTTCACTGCTGTAGAGTCTTAAAGCAAGCCTTCCAAACATTTGTGGGAATGGAAAAAAGTTTGCGTAAATATGATCGAGATATTAGCCACCTTAAGAACAATCGGTTGAAAGGGCTTACTTTTCCTTATCTTCCTTCTTTTCTGGAGCAGTAGTTGAGAGACCCAGTTTTTCCCTGATTTTATTTTCAATTTCTTTCATAATATCTGGGTTGGAAATGAGGTATTGTCGAGTATTTTCCTTTCCTTGACCAATCTTGTTACCGTTATAACTAAACCAAGCACCGGATTTTTCGAGAACATCATTATTAACACCAAGGTCAATCAGTTCAGCAGTTTTGGAAATTCCCTCTCCATAAAGAATATCAACCTCAACCTCCTTAAAGGGAGGACCAACCTTATTCTTAACGATTTTAACTCGTGTTTTATTTCCAATCATTCCATCGCTATCCTTTAAAGCACCAATTCGCCTGATATCAATTCTAACGGAAGCATAAAACTTCAGGGCATTTCCACCTGTTGTTGTTTCAGGACTTCCAAACATCACGCCGATTTTATGACGAATTTGGTTAATGAAAATAAATGAAGTATGGGATTTACTAATAATGCTGGTTAGTTTTCTTAAAGCCTGTGACATTAAACGTGCTTGAGCTCCCATTTGAGCATCTCCCATTTCCCCTTCAAGTTCTGCTCGAGGGACTAATGCCGCAACTGAATCGACAACAATAAGGTCAAGAGCTCCACTTCGTGCCAAAGTATCGGCAATTTCCAAAGCCTGTTCCCCAGAGTCTGGTTGTGAAACAATGAGTTCTTCGAGATTAATGCCTAAAGCTTCGGCGTAGGTTGTATCCAGAGCATGTTCAGCATCAATAAATGCTGCTGTGCCACCAGCTTTTTGTGCCTCAGCAATAATATGAAGACTGAGGGTTGTTTTTCCTGAAGATTCAGGTCCATAGATTTCCACGACTCGACCCCGTGGAATTCCGCCAATTCCAATTGCGCTATCAATGGAAATTGAGCCGGTGGAAATAACTTTTATATCTTCTTCAGTTGCGCCATCGCCTAACTTGAGTATTGAGCCTTTTCCGAAGTTTTTTTCTATCTGAGAAAATGCCATTTCAAGAGCTTTTTTCTTATCCTGATCCATAGTTTGTCCTAAATAAATTAATAAAGTTACGCTGCTTTTTTGCAAAGCTGAACAACAGCTTCACCAATACTTCTGCAAATTACCGAGTCGTCATAGTTTCCAACTTTTTCTTTAAACCCCATGGAAACATTAATTATCGAAACATGGCTACTGAAAATATCTATTTCCTGAAAGGCTCTTTCAATGATTGATACCGTAGTGTCACTAAAACCTTCGATACCTGATGCATCCAAAATAAAGGTTTTCTCGTCTTGAGCATAGTCAAAGACAATACCTGAAAGTTTTTCTCCCATATCTTCCGTAATTCCCTCATATAATTTAATGTAAATAATATTAAAAGGGTGAATGGAAAAAACCCGTAATGCTCCTCTTTCTATAGGTTCTGGTTCTGGCTCAGGTTCTGGAGGTGGTGTTGATTCCTTTGTAAGGATATCATCGATTGCCTCTCCATTTTCAATTCGTTGAATTTTTTCTATAAGAGTTTCAGGAGCTTCAATTGAGCAACTCTTATCGTTCATCATCTGCGTAAGGAAATCAACTGCTTCCAGAGAGACATCAATTAATTCTCGGGTAAGTTCAATTTTTCCACTTCTGAGAGCACCAAACATGTCCTCAAAAACGTGACTGAGACTTTTAATATTATCTACACCGAGAAAATGAGAGTTACCTTTAATGGTATGAATATCTCTGAAAATGGATTTTATATCTTCAGCCTGATTTGAGGAATTTTCCATGTTGAGTAGAGCACTTTCCATGGTCGCAATTCTTTCTTTACCTTCTGAAGCAAATTCATCAAATGATTCTTGGTCAATTTCCTGTGCCATAGAGTCTCCCAGTTAAGTAAACTTTGTAAAAAAAGCGAAAGTCGAATAAAATACTCCCCCTTTTTACCATGCGAGGGTGGCGGAATTGGCAGACGCACTAGACTTAGGATCTAGCGGGGCAACCTGTGGGGGTTCGACTCCCCCCCTTCGCACCACTTTTTTCTTTCCAAACAGATAGCAATTATCACAGAAGAGAAGAAGAAAATCAATATTTCTTTAATCGTCAAACTTTCAAAAAATCTCTGGCATTGAAGTTGCAAAATGCCAAAAAGTTGTTAATCATAAACAAGGAGATGAAGATGAAAAGAAAGCTTGACCAGTCGTTGGAAACACATTTAACTAACTTGATGTTCAAAGCAATTTCAGAGTCCAAGGACTTGAAAGGCTACCTTCATCAAATAGAGAAGGAAGGGAAAATAAATCAAAAATCCCTGTTGACCTTTAGTCTGAGACCAATGGCTCTTATCAAGGAAAAGAGTAATCCCATTGGTTTAAGTGATGAAGCGAAAGAAGGTCCACCACAAAGCAATTTCAACCCAATTAGTTGGCTTGAAAAACTAAGGATAAAAAGTCCTTTTAATGAAGCTTAAAAGGGGCATGATGCCCCTCAAAGCATTTACATATATTCTTCTATAAGAATTTCCTGAGCAGCAGCAACTCCTTTTCCAAATTCAACATTAACTCCAAACTTTCTCAGTCCCATTTCAATTGCAGAAAGTCCAATTACAATATCGTAGTTGCTGAAATAACCGATATGAGCCAGCCTCACAATTTTTCCGGTTAAATGATCCTGACCACCAGCCATTGCAACACCAAATTCGTCCCTCAAAGTTTTAACAAAAACTTTTCCATCAACTTCTTCAGGAAGAAAAAAGCCTGTTGCACAGTTACTTGGACTGTTGGGAGCAAGAAGTTTTAAACCAAGAGCCTGTACTCCGGCCTTTGCAGCTCTTGCTAACCGGTCATGTCTTTTTACGATGTTTTCATGACCCTCTTCTCTCATTTGTTTTAATACTTCATTTAAACCAATGATTAAGGTAACCGCTGGAGTATATGCTGTAGTGTCCTTTGCAAGATTTTTTCTTTCTTTTTTAAGGTCGAAATAATAATGTGGAAGGTTGCTATCCTCAGCCATTTCCCATGCTTTTTTTGAAAGCCCGATAAAAGCAAGACCCGGGGGAAGCATTAATGCTTTTTGAGAACCGGTAATAAGAATATCAATTCCCCATTCGTCCATAGGCACTTCCATGACGCCGACTGCGGTAATTCCGTCAACGATAAAGAGGGTATTTCTATCTTTTGTAAGCTCAGCAAGTTCCTTTATTGGATGAGAAACCGTTGTGGAGGTTTCACTCGCCTGCACAAGAAGTCCTTTAACATTTGGGTTTTCCTCAAGGCAGCTTTTAACAATTTCAACATCAACCGCTTCGCCCCATTCAACATTTATCCAAATAACTTTAAGTCCGAATTTTTCAGAAATTTGCCCCCATCTTTCGCCAAATTTTCCGCCGTTAATGACAATGACTTCATCACCTTTAGAAAAACAGTTGGTTATAGCACTTTCCATTGCTCCTGTTCCTGAAGCTGCCAACATAATGACATCTTCTTCAGTTCTGAAGAGCCATTTGAGGTTTTCCTTTGCTTCATTGAAAATTGCACTGAACTGGGGAGTCCTGTGGTGAATCATCGGTTGTGCCATTGCAAGCAGTGCTTCCGAAGGTACAGGGGTTGGTCCCGGTGTAAGTAAATAGTTTTTCATCATTGTCTGTTTTTACTCCTTAAAAAATAATAAAGTTAATAGTAGTAATAATGTTTAGGTGTCGTTTTAGCTGAGATTTATTCCAGTTCGAGTTCAATACCCAGTTCTGAAGTATCAATTTCTTTTTTCCCCATTTCTTTTTTCTTTAATTCTTTATCCCGGCTTTTTGTATCATTTTCATCTTCAAGCGAGAGCTCAAGTCCTTCTTCTACTTCAAAGGCTGGCTTTTTGGGTTCTTTATCAGATGATACAGGCTCTGTTTCAATTTCTTCATCACCTTCCTCATCCATATTTTCTAAATCGTTGAGGGTGATTTCTTCTACCGTTTCATCTTCAAGAGGAACTGCTTCAATTTCGACCTCTTGATCTTCCATGTTTTCTATATCCTCTAATGTTACCTCCTCAATTTCTACTTCTTCTTCATCAAGGTCTAACTCCGCAGGTGTGTCATCAAGTTTTTCGGGCTCTGTTTCTTCATCCAGTTCAATAACTTCCTCATCTTTTTCTTCGTTCATTTCTTGTACTTCTTCATCTTCAATATCAACTTCTACAGAGTCTGTTTCTATTTCATCAAGCTCTACCTCTGTTAATTCAGGCACCTCTTCTTTTTCTTCTTCTCCAAGGTCAACAGCTTCTATTTCCACCTCTTCTTCATTCGCATCAAGATCTAATTCAACGGGAGTTTCTTCAATTTCTACAGGCTCAATTTCCACTTCCTCCAGTTCAACGACTTCTGCATCCTCATTTTCTGTTGTCGCAACATCTTCTTCAATATCAAGGGAAACAATGTCTTCTTCTTCGAGCTTTACATCATCAAGTTCTTCATCGAGGGTAATATTGTCGAGGTTGGGTATTTCCGTTGCGCCAAGGTCTATTTCCTCTTTTTCTTCCTCTGCTGCCTCTACCTCTTCGAGGGTTTCTTCTTCAATATCCTCAAGTGTTTCTTCAGGAATTTCGCTAACAGCTTCATCTGTCTCTTCATCAACGATATCTTCGTTGTCAAAGAGTTCCTGAATATCACTCTCGCTTTTATCTTTTCTGTTTTCGTTTTGTTTATTGAAGTAGGACAGGATGGGGAGCATCTGGGGCTCATCCATATAGATATCGTATTCTTCCTTATGAGCAGCCAAGTCCTCTCTGCAACTCTTGCATTCATTGAGAAACTCGAAGCTAACGAAGCCACACTTGGGGCACTTCATCTATATAACCAAAGGTTTGAAAGTTAATGTAAAATACTCGGACATTTTAACATGAGAATTTATTATATAATTCTTTCTTTTTGTTAGCACTTCTCACCTTTTTTCAGCTTGTCCTTAAACATTTTTCCTTTATGCAAAAAACTGTGGTTTACCTTTTCGCTTTAATCTTTTCACTCGTTTTGTCAGGGTGTGAAAATACTAACGAGAACGAAGTAGATATATTTTCCGCTTCTAAATTTGATAAAAAACTGAACGCATTAAAACCTTTGGTTGAAAAAGTATCCACAACAAATATGGTTTTGATAAAGGAAGGGTTTTTTAAGATGGGTTCCAACGAAGGACAGCTATCCAATCAACCGGAACATGACGTTTTTCTCGACAGTTTTTACATTGACAAGTTTGAAGCAACCTACGGAGAATATCTTCCCATAATGAATAAAAGCAGTTGGAGAAAACATCGCTTTGCCGAAAAAAAAGATATTAACCTTGACATGCCGGTAACCTGGATTACCTGGTTTGATGCAGCTGCTTACTGCAAACTTGTAGGAAAAAGGTTACCAACAGAAGCTGAATGGGAAAAAGCAGCTCGGGGAGGAACTACAGGGTTAAAGTTTCCCTGGGGTAATACCTTGAGTTCAGAAAAAGCAAACACCTACCCGGAGCATATTGTCAAAGGGGGACGATACCCGGCAAACCAGTTTGGTTTGTACGATATGATTGGTAATGTCTGGGAGTATTGTTCTGACTGGCATGAAAACCTCGCTTATCTCAATGGAGAATACAAAAATCCTCAAGGACCAGAAAAGGCTCGCTATAAGGTTATTCGAGGTGGTTCTTGGGACTCAATTGGTCGAACGGCTACTGTTTATGATCGCAGTAGAATTGCCCGCTATGGAGAAGGAAGCGATATTGGATTTCGCTGCGCAATGGATGCACATGATTAATCCGGGTTAGTGAGCAATTAAACACCCTTTTTCAAGAGCGTTTATATGGACGGTGGCAAGGCTATTGACCTGAACATCCTTAGAACTGCTTTTTACCTTTAAGTAATTTGATGAGGTTCCTGTCAGTTTCCCTTCTTTTTTTGTTTCAAAAATAACCTCCAGCTTTTTTCCAATAAAACTTTTCAGGTAATTTTCTTTTTTTTTCTCTGCAAGTTTTTTGAGCTCTTTGACTCGTTTTTGAATAACCGACTCCTTCACCTTTCCCTCCATGCTATCTGCCTTTGTTTTTTTTCTTGCTGAAAAGGGAAAAACATGAAGGTAGGTAAAAGGATTTTCTTCAATAAACCTATATGTTTCCCGAAAATCTTCCTCAGTTTCTCCGGGGAAACCGAGAAGGATATCACTTCCAATACCAAAAGAATTTCTGGACTTCTGAAAATGATTGAATATTTCAATAATTCTTTTCTTTTTATAAGGTCTTTTCATCTGTCTAAGGATGGTATCTGACCCCGACTGTATGGAAATATGGAGATGCTTGCATATGCGCTTTTCCGTGTCCATAAAGTCGATGAGTTTTTTATTTATGTCCTCTGGATTTATAGAGCTGAGCCTAAACCGTACATCACCCCCAAGCTTAAGGAGTTCTTCAAGTAAGGTTTGGATTTCCGATTTTCTTTCATCGTCAAAGGCAACTGCTTTGATTTTATTGTCAAAGGAAAAACTGCCAAGATTTACTCCTGTCAAAACAATTTCTTTATAGTTAAGGTCAATAAGTTTTTGGGTTTGGGCAATGATATCCTCCTTTTTATAGGAGACCGCATTACCTCTAACAACGGTCACAACACAAAAAGCACAGGAGAGGTGACAGCCATCCTGAATTTTGAGGTACGCTCTGGTACGTTTTGGATATTTTTTTTCAACAAAAGGATATGCGGGAATAGTTGTTCGTTCATGAATCGTTACCCGTTTTTCTTTTATTTTCCCCTTTTTGTCCTGTTCAATTCTTTTAAAAACTTCCTGAAAAATATCCTCTTTATTTTGTGCTCCAACAATAAGGCTGATACCCGGAATGTTAAGAAAACTTTCCGGGTTATAGCTAACAGCACAACCAGCAGCTACAACTATCGATTTTGGGTTGAGTGTAATTGCTTGCCTAACTGCTTTCAAAGATTTATTATGACTACTTTCCGTAACGGTACAGCTATTAATGATGTAAATATCTGCAATGGTATTAAAAGGAACTTCCTTAATGTCCAGAGAATGGAATGAAGCAATCGTTCCAATGGTTTCAACCTGATTTAAACGACAGCCAACAGTATGGTAAGCAATTTTTAACATTATTTTTCCGTGATGCTCGGCGCACCTTCAATGGTTAAGGACAATTGAGAATGAGGAAATCATAATGAAACTATTTTAATTGATTCTGAAAAAACTGCTGCTTTTCACTATTAAAATCCAAAGAACTTTTTGGAATATCCAAGATAAAATTAAACCATTTCATCTATAGCTCTCTTCTTCTTTCCCAGTACACCCTCATACGCTATAATATACCGCTTTTTACACAGATGAAATATACCTTTATGGTAACAGTTTGAATTTTCCCTATAAACGGGCGTTTTTGAAAGGATAAGAATGGAGCAGTTGAGAAGAACCCATAATTGCGGTGAATTACGGGAAACCAATTTAGACGAAACAGTTACGGTCATGGGTTGGGTTGACAGTCGAAGAGACCATGGCGGTGTAATTTTTATCGACCTGCGGGACAGATGGGGAATTACTCAGGTAGTTTTTAACCCTGACATTAACAAAGAGACTCATGAACGTGCCCATACCCTTAGATCTGAGTTTGTAATTGCAGCACAGGGTAAAGTAACAGCAAGGTCTGAAGAAACCATAAACGAAAAACTTCCTACAGGAAAAGTCGAAGTATATTGTAATACTCTGCAAATTCTTAATAAATCTGACGTCCTTCCTTTTCAACTTGATGATACAGACATTACAGAAAACAACCGGTTAAAGCACCGATACCTTGATTTACGAAGAAAAGAAATGCAGGAAGGAATTATTCTCAGACATAAAGCAGCAAAAACTATCCGTGATTATTTGGATGCCCACAGTTTTCTTGAAATAGAAACTCCAATATTAAACAAAAGTACTCCTGAAGGTGCACGGGATTATCTGGTTCCCAGCCGTGTAAATGAAGGGATGTTTTACGCTCTTCCACAATCACCACAAATTTTCAAGCAATTATTAATGGTTTCCGGCTATGAGCGTTATTTTCAAATTGTTAAATGTTTTCGTGATGAAGACCTTCGAGCAGACCGTCAGCCAGAATTTACCCAAATAGATATTGAAATTTCCTTTACCAATGCTAACGAGGTCATGGAAATCACTGAGGGTTTAATGAAAAACATTGTCAAAACCGTTGACGGGAGAGATATTGAAGGTAATTTTAAAAGAATTTCATGGCATGAAGCAATGAATAAATATGGGTGTGATAAACCTGACCTTCGTTTTGACCTTGAAATTAAGGATTTAACAGAAATTGCAGGAAACTCTGACTTCAAGATATTTAATTCCATTGCTAAAAGTGGTGGAATTATTAAAGCAATCAATGCTAAACAGGCGGAGTTTTCACGAAAAGATTTAGACGACCTCACCAATGAACTGGCGGTTTACGGTGCAAAAGGTATGGCATGGATTAAAGTCACTGAAGAAGGCTTGCAATCGCCAATTATTAAGTTTTTCAGTCAGGAAACCTTAGATCAAATGATGGAGGTCATGGAAGCAAAACCAGGGGACTACATTCTTTTCGGTGCAGGAAAACCTTCCATTGTTCATGCATCCCTTGCTTATTTACGACTTGCTGTAGGGAAAAGATTAAACCTTATTGATGAAAATGCATTAAATTTCCTTTGGGTTACGGATTTCCCCATGTTTGAAAAGGATGAAGAAAACGGAAAATTAAAGTCGTTGCACCACCCATTTACAAAGCCACTTTGTACAGACCTCAAAGATTTAACGGAAAAACCTGAAGAAGTTATTTCTGATGCCTACGACCTCGTACTTAATGGGTGTGAAATTGGCGGCGGCTCTATCAGAATACATAATGTTGAAATGCAAAAGGAAGTTTTTAAAGCTCTGAAAATAGGAGATGAAGAAGCGCAGGAAAAGTTCGGCTTTCTTCTTGAAGCTTTGCGGTTTGGGGCTCCTCCCCACGGAGGTTTGGCTTTGGGATTTGATAGAATTCTCATGATGCTTTTGAAAAAAGAATCCATCCGGGACGTTATTGCTTTCCCGAAAACACAAAAAGCTTCTTGCTTAATGTCGGAAGCACCATCACGGGTTGATAAAAAACAGCTTATTGAACTAAGCCTTAAATCTTTAGCAAACTTAGACAATGAATAAAGTTTACCTAGTGGGAGCCGGGCCGGGCGATCCAGATCTCATTACTGTTAAGGCAAAAAAACTTATCGAAACAGCAGATATTCTTATATATGATTACCTTGCCAACGAAAAATATCTTGCCTGGACAAAGGATGGATGCGAAGAAATCTATGTTGGAAAAAAAGGAGGGGATCATACCCTCACACAGGACAAAATTAACGAATTAATCGTAAAAAAATCAAAGGAAGGAAAAATCGTTGTTCGATTAAAGGGAGGCGACCCCTTTCTTTTTGGTCGGGGTGGTGAGGAAGCAGAAGAACTTCTCGAAAGTGGCGTTAACTATGAATATGTTCCAGGAATTACAGCTGGAATTGCTGTTCCCGGATATGCCGGAATTCCTGTTACCCACCGGAACTTTACCTCAAATGTTGCTTTTGTCACCGGACACGAAGGGGAGCATAAAAATGAATCAAATATCAACTGGAACGCCCTTGCAGGAATGGGAACCGTTGTTTTTTATATGGGGGTTAAAAACCTTCCTAATATTGTTGAAAGCTTAATTAAAGCAGGAAAATCACCCGATACTGATATTGCAATTATTCGATGGGGAACCAGACCAAATCAGAAAACGATTACCGGAAAACTTTCCACTATCGTTGAAATAGCTGAGAAAAAGAGAGCAAAACCTCCTTCGATAATTATTGTTGGTGGCGTTGTTTCTCTCAAAGAAGAACTGGACTGGTTTGAAAATCGCCCCTTATTTGGAAAAAAAGCCATTGTAACCCGCTCTCGAAAACAGGCAAGCGGCTTTGCAACAAAGCTTGAAGAAGCAGGTGCAGAAGTCATTCAGTTTCCAACAATTGAAACCATTGCCCCTGATAGTTGGACTCCTGTTGATGAAGCTATTGAAAACATTGGTAAGTACGATTGGCTGATATTTACCTCAGTCAACGGTGTTCAATTCTTTTTGGAACGCTTAAAGGAATTGGGAAAAGATATCAGGTGTCTGGGAAATGCCCGAATTGCTGCAATCGGTCCTAAAACTGCAGAAAAACTCCAAAACGCATATATAAATATTGACGTAATTCCAAATGAGTATGTCGCTGAAGATGTTATTTGTTCCCTCAAAGAAAAAGAAGAAGATCTCGAAGGAAAAAGTTTTCTTCTCGCTCGAGCAAAAGAAGCACGGGAAATTATTCCAGAAGAGTTGAAAAAAGCCGGGGCAAATGTTGACGTGGTTCATGTTTATCAAACAATTAAGCCAAAATTAAAAGTTGAGGAAGTTCAGAAAGCCTTTGATAATGATGAAATCAATCTTGTAACCTTTACCTCTTCTTCAACGGTAAAGAATTTCATGGAAATGTTTGATGGTTACGATATTAAAAACAAACTTAACAACGTAACGATTGGTTCCATTGGTCCAATAACATCAGAAACCGCAGAGGGATTTGGTTTAAACGTTGCAATCCAACCTGAAGAATATACGATAGAAGCATTTACTAAAGCCATTACCGACTATTTTAAGAAATAAACGAATAAAGATTTCTTTAGAGTGAAATTCTGTCAATTGCCTTCATTTCAAGAAGAGCTTGGGAAAAATTGTATTGAGGAAGGGTGTTGTTTTGAATTGCCTCAATAAAATCTTTGTCAAAAACCCACTCTTCTTTAAAATGAGCTTCATAGGGAACTTCCGTTGATTCTTGAGAACCATTTTGACTGATGAGGATTTTGTTGGGTAATGTCCAAAGCCACTTAATGGAGGCATTGCTTCCCGCAATATAAAGCCCATTTTCATCTAAAGCATTATTTCCTGCCCCAGCTTGAACCGTTACTCGCAACCCGCTCTTAAAACCAAAAAGTCCGTGAAAAAAGTCGGGAGCTGTTACCTGAGTGTTTTTTTTATTTACGGGACAATACCTTTCTTTAACCAATATTGCCGACTCAGACTTTACCGACTCAACTTCACCAAATAAATCTATCATCATGATTATGGGAACTACTGCTAGCAAAGGCGGTGATTCTTCAATTAAATGCCTCCAGCAAAGCGGCGTTGACTCATCAAGCCAGACAGTTGGTCTCCAGTCAAGGCGTGCGCTGTTGATTTTTCCTAAAGTTCCATCATTGATTAGCTCCTTAACCTTTTTACAACCATCAATGTAAAGTTTTGGTCGGGTGTAACCATGCACAAGTTTTTTAGATTCAGCAAGTCGAAGCATTTCCTCAGCATCCGACGAATTCATTGCAAGGGGACCTTCACATAAAACATGTTTTCCTTCTTCCAAAGCTGCTTTAACTACTGGATAGTGAGTTTTAGGAGGAGATAGTACAATAACGGCATCAATGTCTTTTGAATTAACTATCTCCCACCAGTCGGTACATATATTTTTAATTCCAAACTTTTCTGCAACATTCTTTGCTGCTTCTATATTTCTGCTGGCTAAAGAGTGAAGAACCGTGTTTTCAAGCTTCATTAAGGCTGGCAGGTGAGAATATTGCGCCCATCTTCCTCCCCCAATAATACCAACACGGATTGTTTTAGGTGAGCTCATTGTTTCCCACTACAAATGACCGTATCAATAACGTAAATTGGTTCAGAACTCATTGAAATATGTACTTGTTTTACCCTTTCAAACATTACCCCAAAGACCATAAAGATTAATCCTCCAATAAAGGTAATGAGAAAGTAGAGAAAACTAAAGCTATTGCCGTCTCCGAAAATCGAGGTAAAAAGAAAAAGAAGGCTGGAAAGAATAAATAAACCACCAATTCCGAACATCAGAATTACCATTTTCATCCCGGAGGAAAAAAGTAAAAACCACTCAAAAAAAAGCTCAAGGAGTTTGAGAAACTTATATTGACTCCTACCAAACTTTCTTTCCCTACATTTAACGTCAATTTCGGTAATTCTTTTTCCAATCCAACAAACATATATGGGGAGAAATTTCATGTAATGTTCATTATGTAAAGCCTCCTGAATAATTTCCCTGCTATATGCCTTAAAGGTCGAGGTACTGTCTTGAAGAGGAACTCCTGTTATAAAGTTCACGCACATGCTCACAATCTTTGACCTCAGTCGTTTTACGAAAGGAATGAACCCAAAATCCCTGCGACCACTTACAACCTGATAGCCTTCCTTTAGTTTTTTTACTAAACGGGGAATATCTTCTGGGCTGTTCTGAAGATCAGCATCGATGGTTATTAAAATATCGCCTTTTGCCTGTTTTATGCCTGCAAGGGTGGCAGGATGCTGACCAAAGTTTCTGACAAATTTTATTCCGACAACTTCCGGATTGCCTTCTGAAAGTTTTTGAATTTCATCAAAACTACCGTCAGAACTTCCGTCATCGACAAAAATAATCTCATAATTGTAGTCCTCTGCGTCAAGAACTGTTTTTAACTCATGGTGAGTAGCCTTTAAACCATCTTTATTATTAAATACAGGAATTACTATTGATATAAGGTTGAGAGTTTTTTTCATAAATAAAAATAGTCGTTAATTTTTTATCTTATTCTATCGAAATTTAATAGTTTTTCACCATTAAATAAATAAGTACAGGAGCAAAGTTACTCAAAATATTCCTGTCAGTAAGAGTCATTTTGTTAAAAGGAAAAACCTCAATTCAGATTTTTTTTTGCTTTCACAAATATGAACATATATACCGCAT
>JADGAW010000059.1 GCA_015231815.1 Nitrospinota bacterium | reverse complement strand
TTACAAGAAATGGTTTATTCGTGAAATATCCAAATCCAATGTTTTTTTTAACAGCGATAATGAAGCAGTAATTGAAAAGCAGTTTGCCCTCTTAACCTCCTCTCTCTTTAGAATCATTAAAAACTGATTCCCTTTTTATCTACCTCTCAGGAGTTGGTATGAAGGGAAATAAACAAAATTCGCAATAATATTAATCTTTTCTTTGTTAATGGTCTCTGGAAATGGATTATAAGGACTCGCTTTTTTTAATGCTTCAATTGCGGCATTATCCAGCACGGTATATCCGGTAGAACTGAGAAGCACAACCTTTAAGAGTTTTCCATCTTTTTGCAGAGTGAACTTTAATTGAAGTTTTCCGCTTGCTCCTTGCATTGCTGCTTCTTTAGGATAATTCCAAACAAGCTCGATCTTTCTCTTCAGATGGTTGAAATAGGAGATGTATTTGTAGTTTTCTGTGTCAAGAGAGATTGTATCGCTGTCGGAAAGGTCTTCATTACCTTTGTTAACACTGGCATATTGAGCGAGGTCTGCTCCGTCGAGAATGGGTAGTTCTTTGCTCAATAATGCGCTGTTTTTTGTTCCCTTAGGCTGATTGATAGAGTTTTTTGCCATGACTAAAGATTCTTTTTTCTTCTCTTCCTTTTTTTCTTCAACCTTCTTTATTTCTTTTTTTTCGTACAGTGTCGGCTTGTTGGTTATTAGGGGCTTTTCTTCTTTTTTTGTTTCAACTTTTTTTTCTTCTTTTACCGGTTGGGATTTTTGGATTTGTTGTTTTTCGACGCCCTTTGGTTTGTTCATCGGAACGGCAGTTTTTATAGTTTCAGAAACGTCGCTTTTTTTTCCGTCTTTTTGATGTCCTTTTGCATCAAATTCTGAAAGCAGTTTTTCCGTTAGGGGTTTTTCTTCCTTTAATGGTTTTGCTGTTTCGACAATTTGGCTGGGCACATCATTTTTTACCTTTTCTTTTGGCGCATCAATATATTTAACTTTTATTTTTTCAATTTCCCTCTTTTCAAAGGGTGCATGGGAAAGAGTCAAAAAGGAAAAGTGAAGAAGAATAGATAAAACTATTGCTATATAGAGGGCTTTGTTGTTGTACGGGTGACGGTATTGGTAATAAACAGTGTCCATAAATATAGTTTTTATTTTTGATGTACTATTTTACCGTTTATTCTCTTTATTTTTTTCAGCAGAGAATAAATTGCTCCATTTACTGTTTGCTTTTGTTAATATTATGAAACTAATTTCAAAATGATGACATGACCCGATTTAAGCTTTTTTTTCTTACACTATTTTTCTTATTTCTTGCTCTACCATGGATACCTTCTTCGGTTGATGATGAACCAGTATTTGGTTTTCCTCCATGGGCATTGTATGCTTTTCTCTTTGCTGTTCTTTATGCTGTTGTTCTTTCGTTTCTTATGGGAAAGTTCTGGGATGTTGCTGCAGGAGATAAGGCTAAAAAGGAGGAAAAATGACGGGCTCAGGAATTCTCAGTACTTACGGTATTATTTTCATGGGAGTCTATTTACTTCTTTTGGTTGCTATAGGTTTTTGGGGAAAGATGGCAATGAAGGAGGGAAGTATGGCAGATTATTACCTTGCTGGAAGAAATATGGGTTTGGTGGTTTTACTCCTCACCCTTTACGCTACCCAATATAGTGGAAATACCTTAATTGGTTTTGCCGGTAACTCGTACCGTGAAGGGTACCGGTTTTTGGTCAGTGTGGTGGCAATGATGTCGGTTATTGGAGGATTTTTTATCTTTGCTCCAAAACTTTTTCGACTATCACGGGAAAAGGAATATATTACTCCCGGCGATTATTTTCAGGATAGATTTAATTCAAGAACGTTAACCATAATTGTTTCCATCATCTTTATTATTGCTTTGGGAAACTATATCCTTTCAAACCTTAAGGCAATTGGATATATTGTTGAAGGAGCTACAGGAGGTAAAATTCCTTTTACATATGGAGTTGTCGGGCTTACTTTTATTATGGTTTTGTATGAAACTCTGGGAGGGATGAGAAGTGTTGCGTGGACTGATGCCATTCAGGGAGTTCTTCTTTTAATAGGATGTATAGGAATATTTTTTGCCATTGAAAGTGAGTACGGAGGGTTAAGCCATGCAGCAAACGTAATAAGAGAAACAAGGCCAGATTTATGGAGTTCACCAACAGAAAACCAAATGTTTAAATGGGGAAGTACGATACTTCTCTTCTTTTTTGGTGTTTCAATTTACCCCCACGCCATTCAGCGAATTTATGCTGCAAAGAATGAAAAGGTATTAAAAACTTCCCTGCAGATTATGCTCTTTATGCCACTCTTTACGACGTTTTTTATGTTTACCGTTGGAATTGTGGGAATTTCCCGGTTTCCGGGACTTGATAGGGCAGGAAGTGAGGAAATATCTCTTTTATTGCTCAATGACCTTATGGTAAAAGTTCCCGGTATGGAACTATTGTTGGTACTTTTTATCACTGCGGCAGTTGCAGCAATTATGTCAACTGCAGATTCTGCTTTACTCTCTTTATCTTCAATTTTTACGGAAGACTTATATCGTCCTTTTAAACCCAACATGACCCAAAAGGAAATGGTATGGGTGGGAAAACTTTTCTCCTGGGGATTAATGATTGTTTTGACCATTTTGGCAATAACCTTACCTCAGACTATCTGGAAGCTTATAATTATTAAGTTGGAAATTCTTATTCAGGTTGCTCCGGCAATATTTCTTGGTGTTCATTGTAAAAATCTTACAACCAGAGCAATTATGTCTGGTTTAATTGCAGGACTTGGCGTTGCAATACTTTTGTGGGCAACCGGAACAAAATTTATGGGTGTTCATGCCGGGGTTTGGGGACTGTTGCTGAACCTAATAGTAATTTGGGTTGTCCAGATTTCGGGAAAAAAGTCTAAAACCCTTCCTTCATCATAAAAATCAGGTGGTTAAAGTTAGTCAAGCATACCCTTCCTGCTTGCTTCTTGAAGGACCATTGCTATCCAGAAAATGAACGCTGAAAGCAAGCAGGTGACTCCAACGGAAAAAGCAAGTGCAAGTTGCAATGGACTGTTTGTCGTCAGGGAAAGACAGAGAAGAAATAAGCCAATAAGGTTAAGGCTCATTGCAATTTTAAAAAGTTTAGGTATTTCCTTCATCAAAAATCCTTTTTATCTTTTAATATATGGGCAACCTCATGGCATCCCTCTTCAAGACAGGTACGTTTTTCCTGTTTTAATGCGGTAATAAGATCTGAGTCTTTATTATGCTTAATTTCAGTAAGAAATTTCTTTGAAGTACCGTGACATCTCAAACACTCCATAGGTGAAAAGGGCTTGTAAAGCTCAAGTTTTTCAGGGGGTTGTGTAAAGTAATTTTTCCATAAATGTTTAAGTCCCGTTAATTTTGCCTGGAATGTTCCGAACATCGTGTAACGTGTATGGCATTCGTAGCATGCGACTTTCTGAGAGACCCAATTGTTTTGATAATGAATGGAAGCAAGGGGAACATCCAATGAATTCTCATAGTTGAATTTAAGACTCTCTACATAGGGTTCCATAATATGGCAGTTGTTACAAAAACCCACTGCTGTTGTTTCTTTAAGGTTTTGTTGAGCGACGCCAATTCCCCAGAATACAGGAAAGAGTCCTAAACAAAAAAATGCGATGATTTTTTTGGTTTTTGTAGAGAAATGAGACCAAAATTGAATGAGAATAATAAGGAATACAACATTAAAAACAGCAAAGAAAATAAGGACAAACTTCATAAAAGCGCCTCCTAAAATTCAAAAAGAAGCTCTACTGGTACCGTGCTCATACCTGTTACTTATGCTCATATGTTAAAGGCCAGATCTTGTGCCACGCTTTTTCAACTTTTACCATGTCAGCATGATCAAATTTGTATTGTTTGTCTTCTTCTGCATTGAACTTTGATTCTTTGTTGTCGTGACACTTTAAGCAAACCTGAGGGTCATTTTTTGGAAAAAGTTCTCCAGCAGCTTTTAATTCAGCTTTGGTGTATGTTGCTTCCTTCTTCTCATGTATGTCAGCATAATTACTTCCGGCTCCATGACACATTTCACAGCCTACTCCTTGTAGATTCTCACTACTGCTTGCATCTTGGTAGCCTCCTGCCTGTTTATACCCTACAACATGACATTTCAGGCATTTTTCATCTTCGTTATAATCTTTTTTATAATCAATTCCTAATTTATTCAGGGTTTTGTTTTGATTTCTGGAACGTTTATCAGCAAATAATGAATCAAATGCTTTTCCATGGGGACTTTTTTGCCAGTCTTTCGACTCAGTTTTATGACAGTTACACCCCTTATTTCCTAAATATGTTGGAGGATTTTGAGAGTAGGAATAACTTGAATAGAGTGTTAGAGAAAAGATAAACAGACAACAAAAAATTAGAGACAGTTTTATTCTCATCGTTAGTTAATATTATAGGTAATAAAGAAGAGGGCTTTATTGGCCTTATATCCTCTGGAAGGACCAATTAACGTTATAACCTGAGTAATATCTGTTGAAGCCGGGTTTACATTTGCATTTGACCAATTATAGGAAGAATATTGCTCATATGCATAGCCCAGTCCGAAGGTAAACTTTTCAGTATATTTATATCGGGTAGTAAAATCAAGACTATGAAGAGATGTTCTGTCTTTTGGAACAGGTAAAGCTGCAGATAAAGATGACCCAGTTGTGAAATCGTAATTAATTGATGAACGTGAGTAGGAATAATTCGCATCAATATTAATTAAGTCTTCATAAAAAGTATAATCTACACCTACCCCAAATGTATGAACTTTTTCAGTCGTATCTATTGACCAGTCTCTTGTTGAATCAAAAGCCTGTGTTGCTATTGCAAATCCTTGAAAGTACCTATCGCTTTGTAATGCCTTGGTATCATCTAAAGTATAGTAACCAAAAACATTCAGATTTTCTTTCAAAAGAACATTTATGTCAGCAGTTAATGATTGCATCTTCTTTTCTTTTAAACCTAAGGGGGAGTTTTTGTAGTTATCATTATCATAAGAATAGTAAAGTCCTAAGGTTGCTGTCTGAACCGGAGAAAAATGAAGGTTTGCGGCAATTTTGTTCTTATCTCTGTTTGCTAAATCGAATCTTCTTAAACTGGGGTTATTATCAAAACGAATTGTTGTTCCAACAGTATTAATATAGTCTGTTGTATGGTAATTATAGTAAATATTTGATTCTTTATAGTCACCTACACCTTTTCTCTGTCCAAAAGAATAATTAACGTTTGCCTTAAGTTCTGGAGCAATTTGACTATTTAATCCAGCTTTCCAGATATTTTCTCTTGTTTCCCCATATTCACGGTAGTCTCTTGATATTTGGTCAAAGGCATAGCCAAATTTAAGGATATTCCCTTTAAAGAAGGAATATGCAGCTTCAAGGTCAACCTTATTCTGGATGTAATCAATAGGAAGATTGTAAAGTGCAAAGTCATCTGTTAATGCTGCCTGTGTTGTAGGAAGGTCATTCTTTACATATTGAAACAAACTCTTTGGTGTTTTGTTGACGGTTTCATAAAAACGATATTTTGCAGTAAAGCTGAATTCGTCAACGGGTCTTGTGGTAAAGGTTGTAACAATATGGGATGTTTCCAGTTTTGCCTGAGAACTGTTACGTGGCAGAGGTGTTGTAATTGTACTTAAGGGGTTAATTGAATAGGGTAAGAGGGTCTGGTCTTGCTCCATAATTCCTCTTTCACCAACAAAGGTTATTCTGGTTGAATAAGGAAGATTGATCCCACCAGTTAAAGAATATCGCTGGTAGCCATTATCCGGTGGAAGAGATGTTCTTGCCACTGTAGGGTATGTTGCATTATTTGTGTTGTAACTGGTTAACGGACTTTCCCAGGTTAAGGATTCATAGCGGTTTAAAAACTGAGAATTGAAATATTCTGCTTTTGCGTAAAAGCACTCGCTGGCAAAACTTAGTCCAACAGTGAAGTCATTTGTTTGGTAATCTACTGGTTCAGGCAAAATTACAGCACTTGTTGTACCTCCGTTAACACCAAGGGTTCCTGCTATATCTTTTGTTCCTTTTCGTGTGTCACGGTCATACTTTAAATCTAATGTGAGCAATTCGAAGTCTCCGACTTTGAGGGGCATTCTTAATGCTGCTGAAAGATTTTTTCTATCTACCCGTAAGTCATAATCTCTTTTATTGGCATTCAATACTGCTGCCATTGCTGTCGTTGTTGAACCGGCAACAAAACCAGTTGGCAATAATAAATTATCACTACCGGCATTTGTATAAAGTGTTGTTGCGGTATTTGAAATAAGATGTGGTGTTTCACTGTAAGAGAGTTTCATCCCATACCCACCGTATATTCCTAACGACAGGTCAACATCTCTATTGTCAATTCCCAGATTTCTTCCTATAACATCAGTATAAAAATTACCTTTTGAATAGTGCAAGTCTGCATTTCCAATAACGTTCAAGCCGTTACTGTATATGCCATTGTATTCACCACTTTTAAATGAATTATTATCGAGGTTCGTGTATTCACCTCCTGCTGTTAAATGACCTGTTAAGTCGCCTGCATGTGCCGATATTGCTAGTGACAGTACCGTTAGTATTGCTAATAGACTCATCTTATTAATCATACCTGCCTCCTTTTATCGAGTTAACCGCGCACCTGAGGGATGATTTGAACCATGCTGCATTGTATGACAATTCAGGCATCCTCTCCCAACCATTTGTTTTGAAGCATTTGCTAAACTCGCTCCCTCATAAATAGTGCCCGGATGGTATGGGGCAGAATGACATGATTGGCATAGATAAGGACTTTTTTGTTTTAATAATTTGGTATTATTGCTTCCGTGGGAATCATGACAGTTATTACAGTTTTCCCTTACTGGCGGGTGTTCCCAAAGCATTGGTCCCCGCTTTTCAGCATGACAGGAGTAACAGTTTTCATTTACCGTTGCCTGCCTTAATTGGGCAGGACCTTTATCGCCGTGTGGGTTATGACAACTTACACAATCAAGTTTTCCAAACCTCAATGGCATATGAGAAGAGCGTTGCATTTGGGCTCTACGTTGAACGTGACAGGTTACACAGAGTTCCGTTTTCAGATTTATTTTCTCAGAAAGGACACGTTTGTCTTTTCCTCTCTTTTTAATTGGTTTGATTTTTCGAATAATTTGGTGGCAATCAACACAACTGATATTGTTTCGTTCATGGGAACTGCCCATCCAAAAGGTTGCAACATAGGATTTATGACACCCAATACAAGGTGCGTTTTTCTCGCTGGCAGGTAGTTTTGATTCTTTGGTAAAAGACCTGATTAAAGATAGGTCAATCTTCTCATCTGTTCTGGCTTTAGCCTTTGAATCAACAATATGCGCTTTACCATCACCATGGCAGGCTTCACAAGCTCTCTCTTCGAGTTCGTTTCTTGGGTTATTGAAAAATATCATTGCATGTTTCGTGGGAAGCCATTCTTCAATATAGTTTTTATGACAGGAAACACATGCCTTTACCGAATCAGATAACTTTAAATTTTTGGGGATTTCAATAGCATTCGCTAAAGAAAAAGAAAAGAAAGAAATAAAAAATATGAGGAAAACGGGAAAATGGTTTTTTTTATAAAACATATCACCTCCGTTATTAAAATTTTAGGTATTATAGTGTAAAAAAAGTAAATTACAAAATATTTTTCTTGGAATTATGAATTCCAAACCGAGGTTCAGCTTCTTATAAATTGAGTTAGATGGTTAATGTTATCCGACTCATTGAGATTTATGGGAATAAAAGCCTGGGCTTGGGGGCTGTTGTTCAATCTTATGGGGATTGAGGTAGTTCAAATTACTGGTAAAAAAGCTTAAAACTCCTCATTGTCCTTGAGGTTGGGGAAAAGTCTGTTAAGGATGTAAATCACAATAAGGGGACAGATAAAGATAATAATTGTTGCAAGAATTCCTTCTTTCTCAAAGAAGAGGGGATGGTATTCTTTAAATCCAATAAAGCTCTTGGAGAAATGTTGTCCGCCAATTACGACATTCCAGCGCATCAAGAATACCTGAAAAATGAGCAAAAGGGACGAAAAGAGGGAAGTGAATAAAGTTACCCGAAAGCTTAAAGTAAGAATATTCACAATTCCCAACGCAATTAAAGGAATAATTGAGCAAATGAATACTTGAAAAATAATAAAACTGTAAAAAAGTTCGTTGGCAAGCAGGTAGTGAATTACTTCCCATTCCTCGCCAGATTCATAAAATAATACCAAGATTTCCAGCATTTCAAGTGTTACATCAGCAATTAAGAAAGCCCAGAGGTATTTGTTTAGACTTCTAATACATTCTTCGTGAATATCAATCTTCATAAATTTAGATGCAATAATGTACAGCAAAATTAACATCGCAATTCCTGAAACTGCTGCAGATAAAAGAAAAATTACGGGCATGAGGGGAGTTGACCACCAAGGATTAGCTTTAACTGCTCCAAAAAGAAAACCAACATAACCGTGAAGCATACATGCCATAGGGATTCCAATTGCAGCAAGTATGGTGACGACTTTATGGTCAACCTTCATTGCTTCATCACTTACGTTGAAATTACCAAGAGTCAAAGTAGTATAAAAAAACTTTAGAAAACCAGTCGTTTTTTGGGAATACAAAATAATATCTTTTCGGAAAACAAACCAGATTTCCAACATTAATAGTATTGCGTAGGTTGAGTAAATAAATCCAAAGCCTGAAATAGCCGAGGTAAAGTTTGGTGTGATCATTACATTAAAGGCTCGTTCCGGATGTCCGAGATGATTTAATAAAGGAACCGAAGCAAAAAGTAAGAAGCCAAAGGCCATCAAGAGAGAAAACTTGGCAACTGGCTTAAGCTCCTCTTTGCCAAAGACATGATACAGTGAAGAAACAATAAATGCTCCGGCAACAAGTCCGGTAATATATGGGTAAAGGACAATCATTAATGTCCAGTAGATATACATATCATTAGGAAAGCTATATTCCAGAAAATGAAAATGATTAAAATGCTCCATTAAATTACCTCAGCTGCCATATCTTTATAATAAGTTTGTGGATTAGTCATTAAGTGCGGTTTTAAAACCATCAGGTTTTCCCGGTGAAAAACTTTAGAAACTTTGGATTTTGAGTTGTTTAAATCCCCAAAAAGTCGTGCTTCCCTTGGGCAAGCCTGTACACAGGCGTTCTGAAGTCCTTTGGTAATCCGGTGATAGCACCACGTGCATTTATCTGCTGTATGACTGTTGGGGGAAATATATCTGCTGCCATACGGACATGCCTGAACGCAATACCCACAGCCAATACATCGTTCTTTATCAACAAGAATGAAGTTTTCTGGAGACTTATACGATGCTGAAACAGGGCAAACCTGAACGCAGGGAGTGTTGCTGCAATGATTACACAGTTTTGGTACATAAAAGCCCTTTTCCACCTCGCCCTTAATCTTTTTAGGTTGAAAACCTTCTTCTCCTCCTTTTGGAGAATCGGTGAATACCTCATGCTGAAAAGAAATCAGGTAACGCTCCACCCATGTTCTAAAAAAGTCTGCTGGAACATTATTTTCTGTTCTGCATGCTTTTACGCATTTCCCGCAGCCAATACATTTTCCTATATCAACAAGATAAACATAGTTTGTGTTTGCCTTCTTCTTTTTATCTTTTTCTGTAGAAAAGGATGGAACTGGATACATTAAAACAACAGAGAGGGCGGTTGAACCTTGTATGAATTTTTTGAGAAAATCTCTTCGAGACTGTTGGTTCATTTTTTCAAATTCCATTATTTCTTCATTAATGTTTATCCCATTGATGGGGAGTGAGGATCATGACAGCTAATACAGGGAGGTTTTTCACCCCCTTCAACATAATGTTCCAACTCTACAATCATAGGGAAATCTTTAGGTCGAGCTGGTTCTTTTCTATGACAGGTCAGGCATAAACTCCGATCTCGGTTAATAGTGAATTTATTTGGATCTGCTCTTTTTTCTTCCGGGTGAAATGCAAAAGCACCATGACAGTTTTCACAAACCACTGGTTTATGCTTTCCTTTATCTTTAATTAAAAAGTTCATCTCATGACATTCTGAGGAACTACATTTTTCTTGTTCAGAAAAGGTTACTTCCCTTGCTGCTTCTTCCTGAAGTGCATTACCCCGGTAATGACCATATTTGCCGAAAGATTCAGGGATAAGCATGGAGCGAACTATAACTCCGGCAATAATGATAATTAGTAAAAGAATAAAAACACGTTTAACGTGTGAGGTTGGTGATTCCATTTTGCTCATTAATCAGGTTCATGAATAAATCCCATATGTACCCTCAGGGTTGGTTCATTATATCCAACAGGGAGAGGAGGAAAATGTGAGTTTTGAATTGCACGTAATGCAGCCATATCGAATTCCTGAGAACCAGAGCTTTTCTCGATGTTTTTATCTGTTACATTTCCCTCCCGGTCTATAACAAAGGCAACAACCGCCTGTTGAATCGTTAAGCCAC
>JADGAW010000058.1 GCA_015231815.1 Nitrospinota bacterium | reverse complement strand
TCTCTATGCACAGTGCATAGATATTAAAGAATTGCATCTCTTATCGGATTGATTTTTGGAAAACATTAGTTTTTTTTATAAATTGGGAAACGTATTTTGGAAAGATATTAAAGGTTACCGCCACAAGCCCCATTTTCATCAATCCAAATGGATAAAAGAGGTAAAGATTCTAACCATTTAATACCTTCAAAACCTTTTAACATTGCTATGGTTGAAATGCTTCCTGCAACAAGACAACGGTCGGAAACAACATGAACCGCTCTTAGTCCTTGAACAGACCAACCAGTCTTAGGGTTGAGAAGATGCCCATAACGTACACCATCAACAACGATACATCGTTCATAGTCACCACTTCCGGTAAGAGCACCTTCTACAAGAGAAATCTCCTTAATAATTTCTTCTGGTTTCAACGGATTTCGAATATCTATTTTCCAGGGAGAACCATCCGGATGAGGACCAATAATACGAATATCTCCTCCTAACTCTGCTAATCCATGGGAAATTTCCTGCTCCAAACAACTTTCTGCAATTCTGTCGGCTGCGTATTCTTTAACAATTCCGCCAAGGTCAAGTTCCATTCCTTTACAAGAAAATTCAAGGAAAGGAGGTTCCCAGGAAATTTTTTCCATACCGACGAGAGAAAGAAGTTTTTCAATGGTTTCAGTTTTTGGGAGAGAAGTTCCCTGAGAAAAGTTCCATCCCTTCCTTAAAACACCAGAGGTAATATCAAACAAGCCTTCACTGTTAACGTAACACCCCACTGCGTAGTTGAGCAAACCAGCAGTTTCCTCATCAACTTCAATTCTTTTACCAGCATTTCCAGCAGCGTTTATTGCTGCGAGAACTCCCTCATTGTTATACCGTGAATACTTTTTTTCCAGACGTAACACCTCATTCTCCGCAGCTTCTGCGACAATATCAGCTTCACATGAACGAGAAGCATACAAATGAAGAGAGCACGACCCTCCCATTGCTGTAAAGTTGTAACAAAACGGAATTTTAGCCATAGAAGTTAGGATAAATAAATGTGCCTGACCCAATTTCTTGAGTCAGGCAGAATAATGTTATGCGTAAAATCTAAAAGTGGAGTTGGGAAGTGGTGGAAGATTACCAGAATTCTTTCCCATAATCGAATTCAATGAATCAAGACTTGCCGAGAGAGAAGAGTTTCCTCCTTCCTGTCCCATGTTGCTAACAGGATTTACCCTAAGGCTTGCAAGAATTTTTTTCATTCCAGACACAAAATGTTCCTTTGAAACCGTTCCCGTTCTATTGGGGTCAAGCTGATTGAAAATTTCATTTGGCCCCATTGCTTTCAACCCTGCAGAAGGGTTTTTCTGTGCAAATGAGGTAGAAAATTCCTCTCGTGTTATTGAGCCTGACTTATTACCATCCATTTGGTTAAAAAGTTGCTCTAACCCCTGCGTTTGTGTCTGACGCCCGCTGGCACCGGACATGATCTGGGAGGCATATGTGCTTCCAAGACCTGAAATCATACTGCTCATACTTCGTCCTTTATATAAAGTGGTTAAATAGTAATAGGAAAAACTTTCTCGAGAACCAATTTTCCCTGTAAAAAGACTCTTTAGCGATAGGCATATTTTTCCCATCAGTTTACCTTCTGTAATGTATTAGCAACGAATATGCCAGAAAACCTGTATATCAGATTAAAAATATAAAGTGAGTGACACCTCAATTGTTTTGAGATAAAATGCTCCCCCTTGATTTCCTTTTACGATATAATTTAAATAGTTTTTGAAAGACAATAACAGGATAGAAGCATGAATGAAAGCATAAACGAAGAGTTAAAAAAACTATCTTATGCGATTTTAAAGTCCATCATAAAGTCGGAAGAGATACATGTCATACTAAGAGATATAGTAAAAAAAGGAGAAATCGCATCTGATACTCCTTTAATCCTCGTAATGGAATTAAAACAAATCAGGAATATTCTTGAACAAGCGGAATCTCAGGATAAAGAAATAATTGAAGGTCAGGTTGTTTCGTCAGAAGAAGCAGGTTTTGTTGAATTTTGCAACGATGAATTCAACGAAGAAGAGTGGCTTAACATGCTACGCATAACTTTAAAATAAAAAATCATGAATAAAAAACAGATAAAATTTGCTGGCGGTTCTCTCGTTATTGTAGCCGCAATTATATATTTAATATCAGCTGGAATTAGCAAAAGTTCCCTCTATTACCTCACTGTTGAAGAACTTGTAGCTGAAGGGAGTTCAGCATACAACAAGGGGATGAGAGTCGAAGGTAAGGTAGTTCCAGGCTCAATCGTAAGAAAGGATGAAAAAATGGAGTTAACTTTTAACCTTGGTAAAAACCTTTCTTTTGTACCGGTTACGTACACAGGCGTAATACCGGACATGTTTAAGGATGATACAAAGGTTGTTGTTGAAGGGACCTTTTCCTCCAACGGAATCTTTAAGGCAAATACTCTTATGACAAGTTGCCCTTCAAAGTATGAGGCATCGAAAGAAGAAGGACACCCCGGTTCAAAGGGATAGTTTCCTGACGTTCCACAGTAGTTGCATTCCTTTATTTTTTCCGAACAATTAATTCTTCAGATTATTTAGAGGTATGTAGAAACCGGAATTGTAAGATTCATGTATTTCCAACTTCCGTAGTTTTAATTTTAACGAGATTTTTTTATGACCTATATTGGACAATTATCCCTGCAACTTTCCTTTGTTGTAACAATCTATGCTCTGGTTTGTTATTACCTTGGAGCAAAAAATGAGAAATATCAACTTATTAAAAGTGCCGACACAGCAGTATTTATTCTTCTCGGACTTATGCTGCTTACGTCAACAGCACTTATTTACGCTTTTTTCAACAATGATTACAGTATTGAGTATGTTTATAACTATTCCAACCGGGATTTAGCTCCTTTTTACAAATTTTCTGCTTTTTGGGCAGGACAAAAAGGGTCGCTTTTACTATGGGCATTATTGCTTTCCCTTTTTGGTGTAATTGTTCTTTTACAAAACAGGCATAAAAACAGAATTCTCCTTCCTGTTGTAATGAAAGTCATTCTTGGAGTTACCCTTTTCTTCATCTCTACAATGTTATTTTCCACCAACCCTTTTGAGAAAATGATGGGTGGAGTTATTCCTGAAGATGGTCACGGTTTAAATCCTATGCTTCAAAATCCCGGTATGGTTATTCATCCTCCAACGCTTTACATTGGATATGTTGGCATGACTGTTCCCTTTGCCTTTGCCATTGCAGCCTTAATTAAGGAACAGCTTGGCGATATCTGGATACGTTCTACAAGAAGATGGACATTGTTTTCCTGGATGTTTTTAACCCTTGGCAACCTTTTCGGTGCTCAATGGGCATATGTTGAACTTGGCTGGGGTGGTTATTGGGCTTGGGATCCGGTAGAGAACGCATCCTTTATGCCATGGCTTGTTGCAACAGCTTACCTGCACTCAGTAATGATTCAGGAAAAAAAAGATATGCTTAAGGTCTGGAATATGTCTCTTATTATCCTCACCTTTTCCCTTACTATTTTCGGAACATTTATTACCCGAAGTGGACTCATTCAGTCGGTGCATTCATTTGATGAAACAACCCTCGGCTATTATTTTCTTGCCTTCCTTGCATTTATCATGATTGCCTCGTTTGGACTTGTTATTAAAAGGTTTCCGGCATTAAAAAGTAAAAACAGTTTAGATTCCATCGTTTCAAGGGAATCTTCTTTTCTTCTCAACAACCTTTTATTATTGGGAATTGCGTTTGCCACGTTATGGGGAACCCTTTTTCCTATAATTTCGGAAGCTGTTCGCGGAATAAAAATTACTGTCGGACCACCTTTTTTCAATCAGGTAAATGTTCCTATTGGATTGGCATTATTACTGTTGGCTGCAATCTGTCCTTTAATTGCATGGAGAAAAGCCACAGTAAAAAATATTCAGAAAAACTTTTTAATTCCTTTTATTTTCATGGTTATTGGCGGAGGTGCCTTAGTGGTATTATTGCCAACATTTGATGTTTTTGCCTGGCTGGCTTTTAGTTTCTCAATATTCCTAACCGTAACGATTGTTATAGAGTTTTATAAAGGAGCAAATGTTCGGGCAAAACAAAGTGGAAAAAACATCTTAAACTCCTTTTTTAGTCTGATTAACAGAAATAAAAGAAGATACGGAGGCTATATTGTTCACCTTGGAGTAGTTTGCTGCTTTGTTGGAATAGCCGGCTCATCTTCCTACAGCACGGAAAAAACAGAAATGCTCAAAGAAGGTGAGGAGATGAACATCAGAAACTACACACTACAATTCGAAAAAATTGATTACGTCAAAGAGAATGAAACAAAAGAGGTCATAACGGCAAAGTTAAATCTCTTTAAAGATGGTAAGGTTCTCAGGCAAATGAAGCCTGAAAAACAGTTTTTTAATAAACAACAACCAGTAACTGATGTGGACATTTACCAAACAATCTTTGAAGATGTTTATGTTATTTTTTCTTCCTATAGTGATGACCTGAAAACAGGAACCTTTAAAGTTTTTGTTAACCCTTTAACAGCTTGGCTTTGGATTGGTGGATGGATTATGGCTCTCGGGACAATCATTGCAATTCTTCCTGACAAACTGGAAAGTTCTGGCCTAGCAAAACGATACAACAGAAAGTTATAAAACCATGAGGATATTACTTTTAACATTTGTGTTTATATTTACTCTTCAGGCAAGTAGTCAGGCTCTGACATTAAAAGAAATTGAAGGGGCTGTTATGTGTATGTGCCCGGATAACTGCGGAAAAGTGCTTATAAACTGCAGTTGTAAATATTCAGATGAGTATCGACATACATTTGCTGAGCAGATTAAACAAGGCATGAACAAAAAGGCAATTCTTCAAAGTTGGATTAATAAATACGGGGAAAAAGGACTTTCTGCACCAATTAAGGAAGGTTTTAATCTTACCGCCTGGATAGTTCCTTTTCTTGCTCTCTTTCTTGCTGGTGGTCTTGTTTTTACCCTTATACGAAAATGGAACAAGAAAGCTTTAAATAATTCAGAAAGCATGACAGAACCTGAACAAAAGAACCTTTCCAAGGAAGATCAGGATATTCTTAAAAAAATTAAAAACGACCTTAACGATTTGGACACTTAAATGGAAATAATAACTGGAATAATCTTAATTGGCGGAGTACTTGGCTTAATTGCAATCCCTCTTTTAACCAAGGTTGATGAGGACTACATTCTTGAACAAAAACTTTCTCTTGAAGAGGGAGATAAATATCACCAACTGCTTTATAAAAAAGAAAATATTCTCACCGCAATTAAAGATATAGAGTTTGACTATGAAACAGGAAAACTCTCTGAAGATGATTATAAAAAAACAAGAGGCGATTTTGAACATATGGCAATTGAAGTAGTAAAGGAAATAGAACAATTTACAAAAAAAGCCAAAGAGGTTAAAAAAAATAAACAACAGAAAAGAAAAAAGAGTTTTTGTCCTTCCTGTGGTGAAAAGCTCAGTCAAGCATATAAGTTTTGCCCTGCCTGTGGCAAAAGTATATAATTTCTTAGATGGAAAACCACCTAAATCGTTCCTCAATAGTTTTTCTTTTTTTTCTAACGATAGGGGCTCTTCTTTATGTATCAGCTCTTGAGGCACCCTTTTATTTGGATGATACAAGAATTGCTACCCAGTTTATGGGAGGAAAAACCTTTCTTGCATCAACGATTAATCCCGTTGACATCTTTCTTTATTGGCCAACTCGTTTTCTCCCTTTTTTAAGCCATAGCCTTAACATCTATTTTGGTGGAGAAGAGGTTATTTTCTTTAGAATTATTAACATTCTTCTCCATGTTCTTAATTCTTTTATTATTTTTCTTGCACTTAAAATTCTCCTTTCATTTTTAAGGATTGAGAAAAATATTCCCCTCTTTGCTCTTTCTGTTAGTTTATTGTTTTTGGTTCATCCTCTTCAGACCCAACCAGTTATTTATATCTATCAAAGAATTGAACTTCTTGCATTTTTCTTTCAAATTCTCACCATATTTTTATTTCTTAAATATTTACATGAGGGGAAAAAAGTACATTACTTTATAGCTGTTTTAACCTGTTTACTTGCTGTGCTTTCTAAAGAAACATCAATTGTATTGCCCTTTACTCTGCTTTTTATTTTTTCAATAACTCAGAAACATTTAAAGGCAAAAGAGACAATAGTACTTTTCGCTCCTTTTTTTACTACAATTCTTTTCTATCCATTGGTACTTTTTGGGCTGGGATTTAACGACTTAATTCATGACTCAACAAATTGGGAGGTAACTCCCTCTCCCTTTGAATATTTTCTTACAGAGTCTCATGCAATTATTCGATACATACAGCTTTTCTTTTTTCCCGTCGAGCAGGTTTTTATATATGACCTGAAAAAAATCGAAAGTATTGACATACATACAGCAGCTAATATTGCCATAATTTTCTTTTTCCTCTATGGAATTATTTATTTTTATACAAGAAATAAACTTATTTCCTTTGCTCTGTTCTTTTATTTTGCGTCACTATCAATAACCTCCTCTTTTATTCCGATAAAGCATCTTATTTTTGAACACCGAGCCTATGGAGCTAACGTAGGACTTTGTTTATTACTGGTTTATTTTATTTTTCAATTCCGGTTTAAAAAATCTTTTATCGTGCTTTTTTGTCTCTTTTTTTCTGTTTTAACTATTGAAAGAGGAAAACTCTGGGTAAACAAGGAAGAATTCTGGCTAAAAAATTATAAATATGCTCCTTACCAACTAAACGTGGTTATGGAGATTGCCAATAGCTATAAATGGAATAAAAAATACAAAGAGGCTGAAAAATATTATGAAAAAGTCATTAGCACCCATAATACAGACGTTACTGATAATGACTTTTTTTATCATCAGGCACATATGGGTTTAGCGCAAATAAGTCAGAAAATCTATGACGATGATGTCGCATTAAAACATTACCTCATTGCTTTAGAGAGTCAATCAGATCCAGAAACTATCTTTTTGTCGGCGTTTAAGGTTGGAGAGATTTATGCAAATAAACAAGACTTTGATCGGGCAGAAATTTTCTTTGAAGAAACAATAAGACAGCTTACCGTAAACGAGAGAAAAGTACCTGCATTAAAAGCAAGAACCTATAACCAGCTTGCGATAGTAAAAATAATGCAGGCGAATTTACCTGCTGCAGTTAATCATTTTATGTCTGGCATTAAAACGTATCCCACTGATTTAGGCTTTGAAGGAGTTGTTGAAGTACTTCTTATTTTAAAAAGACCTTCTGAAGCAAAGCAATTTGCATTAATGGGTATAAAGGAATTCCCCCTTTCACGTTACCTTAATGAAACAATAAACAACAATCATTGGCAATAGGTATTTGGGGAACATTTTTTATTTTATTGAGTAAAAAGCGATTTATTTACGATTATGTTTCCCATTTCGCATTTCAGCTTCAAAGAAAAGCATGGCATAATTACTGGCAACAACTGAGTTTAAATCATTTAACCTTAAATATCAGGGTAAAAAAATGAAGAATTTTCTCATCGCTATAACCTACCCCATTAAGGGAATACAATTTACTTTTTCCCACAAACCCTTACGGCAATTAGCAATAATTCCAATTGGACTTAGTTTTATTTTCTTTTTGGCAGCCCTGTATTGTGTTTATGTAGCAATGCAGGCTTACATTTTTCCCGGCATTGAATATGGTGATGCATGGTATTTCTCAGTTCTGGAGTCAATTGTTTTCTTTTTTGCCTACTGTCTCTTATTTATTGTTTCAGCCGTAATAAGTTTTCTTTTTACTGACCTTTCTTCCTCCCTGATTTTTGACAGACTTTCCTTAAGAACCCAACAAATTTTACAAGGAGATGATGTTCGAGATGATTCCTCATTAAATTTCGTTGAACCGGTAATATCAGAAATAAGAAAGTTCTCAATTTACATAATAGCTCTCATTGTGATTTTCCCTCTTAACATTATTCCTGTTATTGGACACCCTTTATTTATTGGATTAAGTGCGTTAATAAGCACATTCTTTTTTTCCTATGATTTTTTTGACCATTCACTTTCTCGACAAGGCATGAACTTCAATGAAAAAAAGAAATTTATTGTAACGAATAAAAGTAGTTCATTGGGTTTTGGACTTGGGGTATTTCTCTTGTTCCTGATTCCATTCTCGGCAGTAATTCTTGTACCGTGCTCAGTTGTTGCCGGGACAATGCTAGTTCACAAACTCTCAGAAAAATAATGTTTACCATTGTACTTGTGGAGCCGGACATTCCACAAAATACGGGAAATATTGCACGACTCTCTGCTGCAAACGATTTTAATCTTGTTTTAACAGGAAAATTAGGGTTTGAGTTAACAGACAGGTATCTTAAACGAGCTGGACTGGATTACTGGGAGTATGTCAATATCAAGCATATTCCCAACAAAGAGGATTACCTTAACTCCTTAGATATTTCAAAAATTCACCTTTTTTCCCGATTTGCTGAAACAGCTTATACGGAGATGGAAGCAAAGTCAGGGGATTATTTTATTTTTGGCAGTGAAACAGGTGGCTTGCCAGAGCAGTTTAAGAAAAAACATTGTAACCAGTGTTACAAAATTCCCATGAAAAACCCAAAGGTTCGTTCTCTAAACCTTGCTACCTCTGTTGGGATTGTTATGTATCACGCCCTCTACCTTAACGGAACATGAAAAAAACGGTTATTTTGTAAAGCTTTTAAAAGGAAAATAAAGAGTGTTATTCAGCCAAACCTTCTTTTTCCTTACTTTTAAGAACCCTAATTCTCTTTAACTCATCTTCGAGAATTTTAAGGTTGCCTTTGTAATTTTCAATTTCCTTTTCATATCGACTTATCATGACATCAAATTTGTCGTCAAAGTTATCTTTTAAATCCAAGAGATCGTTGGAGACCTTTACAAACTGATCTTTTTCATTAATAAGTTTTCTCGCTAATTCCATGCATTGTTCTTCTCTGATTTTAACCCTTAATTCGTAGGGAAGTTTCTTAATATTTATTTTAAGAAGTTTTGCGTTAAAGGAGGTTACAATTACCGAGGTCGTTCTTTCCCCTTCAATAAACTCAGACATTTCTCCAATAACCTGAGTTTTTCCAATTTTATCCACCTTATTTTTTTTACCATCCTTCATTTTAAAGACACCACATTCTCCATCAAGGACAATAAAGGACGTATTATCAACTGACCCTTGCTTTATGATTTCCGTCTGTCCATCATACGAGACAGGTTGATCAAGTGATTTAAAAAAAGTAAGCAGTTCGTCATCTGAGATGTTGAGGGAAATTAATAGAAACGCAAACAGTATTGCAGCCAATAATCTCTTTTTTACTGCAATTTATGCAATTTACAATTGTGATATTGGGGCTATGACCGTTTCTTCTGCAGGGGGAATTCCCTTTATTCTCGCAAATCCGGTAACAGGAAAAAGAGAGTTAATTAAAATAAGCGGAACAATCTGTGGTATTTTTGAGGAAGATGAATTCGAAGCAGATGAAAAGGAAATATTGTTGGAAACAGGAGATTGCATAATCTTTCAAACTGACGGACTTTTAGAAAGTAAAAATAGCGATGAGCAAAATTACGATGAAATCTCTTCTCAGGAAAGGTTCATGCAACAAATAAAAAAGGACAGAAATCCAAATGAAATCATTGCTGCTATTTTGGAGGATACCCAAAAACATGTAGGTGAGGGTAAATCCTATGAGGATGATATAACCCTTATGGTCATAACAAAACGATAATATGCTGGCATTTGGTGTTTCTGTTATAAATCGTCAGGGGAGTGCAGCCATCATAAATGAAATGGGTGAGCTTATAGCTGAAAAGAAAATTGAGACAAACAATTCACTGTCAATTTCTCTCGTTCCAACGATTTCCACCCTCCTAAAAGAAAATTCCGTAAAAGTTGACGATATTAACCTTCTTGCTATAACCAACGGTCCCGGTTCTTTTACCAGTTTGCGGATTGGACTTGCGGCAATGAAAGGACTCTTTTTCGGAAGTAATGCAAAGCAATACGGAATTTCTTCTTTAAAGGTAATAGCAGCAAATGTTTTAGTTAAAGATGGAATTGTTATTCCTATGATTGATGCAAAAAAAGCAGAAATATATTGTGGTGTATTCAAGGTTCAGAACAACCAGATAGAAGTTGTTCGTAATGATTATGCTGCAAGCCCTGAAGAAACAATACCCGAATTAATGAATAGATACCCGGATGCTTACTTTATTGGTGACGGTTATGAGAAATACCAAAACCTTTTTCCCACTAAGCCCCATACCGTAGCTTTAAAGAATAGCTCAATCGCTTATGAAGTTGCGAAATTCGGACTTTATGAGTTTCATAAGAAAAAAAAGGATCAAAATAAGCTATCCCTCAACTACTGCAGGAAATCAGAAGCAGAAGTTAATAAAAATATAACTGTTGATGTTTAGCTTATACGTTTGATTCGGGTTTATACTTACAATATATTTATTTTTTATTATTGACTTAATCGATGACTTACAGTAATATATGCGCTTATTTTTTGGGGGCGAATAGCTCAGCTGGGAGAGCTCCGGCCTTACAAGCCGGCGGTCACAGGTTCGATCCCTGTTTCGCCCACCATTATGGGGTCGTAGTTAAGTTGGTTATAACGCCTGCCTGTCACGCAGGAGGCCGCGAGTTCGAGTCTCGTCGACCCCGCCATCTTATGACATCCTTCAGAGATAAATGAGTATAGTTATTTCCATAGCAAACCAAAAAGGTGGTGTTGGAAAAACAACAACTACCATTAATCTTTCTGCAGCTCTGGCATCTCAGGGGAAAAAAGTTCTTATCATCGACCTTGACCCACAAGGACACAGTGGTCTTGGTATGGGTTTAGAACC
>JADGAW010000057.1 GCA_015231815.1 Nitrospinota bacterium | reverse complement strand
GATAATCATCATCTGTATCTTGTTCTTCGTCATCATCAAGAGGAAAGAGTTCCTTTGCCTCAGGTTTATCTTTTTTCCCTTCTTCCTCCTCATCTAAAGGGAAAAAATCAGAAGCTTTTTCATCGTTGTCATCATCATGAAAGTCAAGAGGGTAGTCGTCTTCTTCATCTAAGGAGTTGTTCGTCTCTGAACCTGTTACGGTAGATGTTTCCTCAAGAGGTGAATATTCAGGTAATGTTTCTGGAGTATCGTCAAAGGGAAGAGGATAATCGTCATCTGAAGAATCAGCTTCAGAAGTTTCCTCGTCATCATCAAGAGGAAAGAGTTCTTCAGGGTCTTTATCTGTTCGACTTTTACCTTTTTGCTTTTCTTCCTCTTCATCAAGAGGAAAAAAGCCATTTTCATCATTTGTTGAAGAATCTTTAGTCATATTTTTATAGAAAATTTGCTAATCTGTTCAAAAAGGTTTAAATTGACCTGTAAAAACAGATAAATATGCTATATCGGTGATTGCATAAAACAGGTAAAAATTATAATATAAGCAAGTCGATATGAATTTCTTACTCTTAGTTCTTGCCGAAACAGGTAATGGCAAATTTTAACATAATGGGATTAAAACAATGAAGATAGGGATTTTTATTAAGAGTACCGTATTATTGGTCGTTTTCTGTTTTATCGCTCCCTCTTTTGTTCATGCTGCAGGGGCAATTTCATTTAATAAGTTTAATAAAATTTTTGGCAGTAGAAGCAAATATTCTATTAAGAAAAAAGATGCGCTTATTAAGAAATTAACTGGAAAGACGGTCGTTTGGAAAGGAAGAATGCAGGGGAAGTTCATTCATTATTCAAGAATTTCCATTACTCTGGATATGGGAGCAGATGCATTGCCAAGAAACGTCATTATTGTTCTCGAAAGGTCTGAGAAAGAGAAGCTGGAGAAAATAGGTCGAGATTCCATCGTAAAAGTAAAGGCAAAAGTTAAAAGGTACGGAAAAGTTAAATATCATGAACTGGAGGATGGCACAATTATCTCCTGGAAAAAACCAAAAAAGAAAAGTGCTGCTGATGTTGACCCTAAGGACTTAAGGTTTCCCAAAAAGAAGCCGAAAAAGGAATCAAAATAGGTATGTGTTAGGTGTTAATTTATAGATGTAATTCTATTGCTTTCCCTCAACACCTAACCGAATAAGGTTTATTAAGAAGGTGGTGGCTTGTCATGACAAATTTACATGGTATTCAGCTAAATCTCTTACATTCCTCTAAAGTTGAGAAAGTTCAGCAGGCACTGCAAAACCATCCTCAACACGAGGGACAAGCAGCATTTGCTGCAACTATTGAGGCTCTTGAACAAAAAAGGCTCAATGTTTCAGAGACAGAAGAAAGCAATGACTCCCATCATGCCAAAGATGATAAAGGTAAAGAAGAACGGGAAGAAGCTCAAAAGAAAAATAGGGAAGAAGAGTTAAAAGAACTCGCCAGAAAAAAAGCAGATGCTGAAAGAGCTCATGGTATCAGTATAAATATTGAGGTATAAATGTGGGGGTAATTCTCGTGAAATGAGAAAAATAGAGTAAATTAAACTTTAATAAACATTCTTGTGAAAGCACAAAACCTACCTCCCCAACAAGTTCCCGTAAAAGAAATTCAACGACCTATAACGGGTCAGGTTAAAGAGCCGCAGGAAACCCCTCAACAAAACCAAAGGCTTGCAGTAGGTGATATTATTACTGTTCGAGTGGAACAACAGATAGATGCCAACAGAACTCTGGTCAATTTCAATGGTCAAAAATTTACTGCCTTAACCAACCTTATGCTTAAGCAGGGGGAAGTTTTTAAGGCCTTTGTTGAGTCACTTACACCGGAAATAAAGCTTAAAAGTTTCTTTACCGATGAAAAAACCCTTGAAAATAAACTGACAAAGGAAATTAAAAGCCTCATTGGCAATAAGGAAAAGGTCGCTGAAACCGTTAAATGGCTTAAAACATTCCTCAAACAGGTACATGCTCCAAAAGATGGAGGAACAGTCACAAACAAACCCCCTATAATTACAAATAATGAAAGTACTTTAGGAAGTAAAAGCATCATCATCACATCAAACGGAAGTGTTGGGACAGGCAAAACCCCTATGAACACAACTGTCGGAGGTGCTAATACACTTAAAATACCCATAAATATCAACAGCCCTGAAAAAAATCCTGAAACAATTCTCAATAGCAATAATAATAGTAGTGGTGAAGGAAAATCATCTGCATCTGCATCTGCATCTGCATCTGCATCTGCATCTGCATCTGCATCTGTTCAGGTTCAGGTACAACCTAATACAGGGGGGAAGTTTTTCGCTTCTGTGACTTCACCGGTTTTTAGCAATGGTAAATATGAGGAAACATCTCTGTTAGGGAATATACGAGACAATACATCCCAAACCCTTAATGTTAAACAACTCCTCAGTCATTCAAAAGTAGCTTCAATAATCAAGGATTTAACATCCTCGACAGAAAATGTTATAAAAAATATAACCCTTAACCCTGAGCAAAAGGTATCAAAACAGGCAATAATTGATGCCATTAAAGATTCAGGAATGCAACTGGAAAAAAAAATTGCCGATTTAATTCGTAACGGTTCTCCTCAAAAGGCGGTAAATGCAATAATTAACGACCTTAAAGGGAACCTTCTTAAGCTTAACGGGGAGCTGCAAAACCTATCACAGGACAAATCATTAAATCTTCCTAAAAATGTTTTGGACAATGTTAATAATCTGCAAAGAGAAATTACCTCGAAAATCAACAATATTGAACTCAATCAGGTTTTAAACCATGCTTCAAAGGAACGGGACAATACGATGATTTTCCAAATTCCCTTTATGGTTAATGAGGATGTAAAAAATGCTGTGCTTCAGTACAAAAGAAAAAAATCAGGAAATGAGGGAAAACCTGACGTTATAACTGTTGGCTTTTTTCTTCAACTCAGCAACCTTGGTAAAGTGCGAATGGACGGAATGCTTACTGGAAAAACATTTAATGGTTCAATACTTGTTTCCAGAGAAGAAAGTGCAGAAATGTTGAGACAAAACCTTCATGGTTTATCAGATACTTTGGAAGCTCTGGGCATTAAGGCTGCAATTGGAGTTAAGGTAGTGCCAGAAGAGAGCATTCAGGAACCAGACAACTCTGAACAACTTCAAGGGAAATATGTGGAAAACTCTCTCCTCGACTTTAAGGTATAAGGCTACATGTTACTGCAAAAGATGTTCAAAAAAAGTGATCCTTAGTTTAAGCAGCAATCATACACATTTATTAAAGAGAAGTTGCCTTTACTTAAAAGCATCTTCGATTGCATCACCCATATCTTCAAGTCCTTTTTCAACCTTGTCTAAGCTTTTTTCAATAATACCTTTAGGCTTTTCTCCAAGAAGGGAAAGAATAGGTTCAGGGAAATGTGTTCTTGCAAAATCATTAACTGGTTCAACAAACTTAATAGTAATTACAAGAATAACGAGGACAATAACCGTTCCAACAACAACTTTCATAATGAATTCACTATTGTAAATAAAATGCTATTATAATCGTAAAAAGACCATCAATACTGTCAGAAAGATGATACATGAAAGAATCTCCTTATTATAAACAGCATTCCGACGGCAAAGTAGAATGCACCCTCTGCGAGTTCAGGTGCATCCTGAAGAATAATCAAAAAGGGATTTGTTCTGTTCGACAAAACATTGATGGAAAACTTTTTTCCTTAAACTACGGAAAAGTTGTGGCATTGAGTCCTGACCCTGTGGAAAAAAAGCCTTTATTTCATTTTCAGCCCGGCTCTTTTTCTTTTTCCATTGCGTGTCAGGGATGTAACTTTAGTTGTCAGAACTGCCAGAACTGGCAAACCTCTCAACAGTTTAATGAATCAACTGATGAAATAAAAGACTTTAACCTTATTCTTCAGTTAGCTGAAAAATATAGATGCAGTTCTCTTTCCTATACCTATTCAGAACCAACAATTTATGCTGAGACAGCCCTTGAAACAGCTAAAATTGGAGCAAAAGCAGGTTTAAAAAACATCTTTGTAACCAACGGGTATGAAAGTTCGGAATTACTGAATGAAATGGAAGGGCTTATTCATGGGGCAAATATCGACCTGAAATCATTTTCAAAAAAATTCTACAAAAAAGTCTGCGGCGGGGTTGACGTAAATAAGGTTTTGAAAAATATTGAGCTCTTTATCGAAAAAAATATTTGGGTGGAAATAACCACTCTTGTCATTCCTGGTAAAAATGATTCAACTGAGGAACTCAGGGACATAGCTTCATTTATTGCAGGTTTGGGAAAACATATCCCCTGGCATGTTTCTGCCTTTCATCCAACCTACAAAATGCTGGACTCAAACAACACGCCTTTGAAAACATTAATTAACGCTAGAGAAATTGGTTTAAAGGAAGGGCTGAAATATGTATATCAAGGCAATATTCCGGGTGGTGGAGGTGAAAATACCTTCTGTAGTCATTGCAACGAACTCTTAATTGAACGATTACATTTTCAAATAATTTCTAACCGCCTCATCGAGAATAAATGCCCCCATTGTAAAACCTCTCTGGAGGGAGTTTTTTAACCTTACACCTTTCTGATTTTGGCAAACATGAGAAACGACCAGAGAACAAAAACAATTCCAGTGACAGCAGAAGTAATCCATGAGGTGAAGTAAGGAAAATCAAGAAGAATATCAAGCCCCCGGGTAACCGGAACAATTTGCCAAAACAGTATGAGTCCGATAAGTTTTTCCTCTGCAATAACATATTCCCCTGAAAAGAAACCAATCACCCTGCTTCCGACTGCAAGAATATGGGTGGAGATTTGCCCGAGAACAATTAAATGAATGGTGTTTTCCATAAAAAAACCGCCATGGATTGCAAGAAGTAAGAGGGAAGTAATAAGCCAGCTAAAGCCCAAAATAAAAGCCAAAGCCAAAGAAGTTGGACCACAATATTTTATCCCTGAAATCAGTCTAACCTTAACGATGTAATAAACAACAGGCAATAAAAATGAGAGGGAAATAAAGTAAAGAGCGACTGGTTTAACAAAAGTGTGAACAGTAAGAAGAGTATAGGCTATGGTAATTTGTATTGCAAAGGTGCTTGAGGGTAGCCCTTCGAGTTTACTTCCCTTCATGACATTAAATATCAATTGAAGTCCGGCAAGAAGCACAAATAAAACTGGTCCACCAAGGACAACATAAAGGACAATGTGAGGGTCAAGTAAATTTAACCAAGGAGCTACGGAAAATGTTATGAGCCCGAGAAGGGTTAGCGTTGAATGAGCAGGTCGGGAAAAACCTCCCTCCTTTGCAGCGACAAGCATTACGTAGCCAGTAAAACCAAAGGCAAGGGTAATAAAAGAGTTACCAATTACCTCTGTAGGAGGATATAGTTTGAGTATAATTCCTGTTATCAAAGCTGGAAGAACCCAGGTGATATGTTTGATGGGTCTTGGACTTCCTCCATTGAGGTGATAGCCTGCGGTATAAAGAAATCCCAGAATAAAAAGTCCGAAAAACCCCAATAGTTGAATGGTTGAATGAACCGAAAGCAAAAAAGTATAACCGGAAAGCTCATCAAGTTGATGGTTAATATAAAGCCAGAGATAAATTCCGGAAGGAAAGCCAAGCAAGAGTGCAAAAATAATTGCAATTCTCCAGAAATGATGAACAACTGGTGGTCTTGTTCTTTGTTGTGGGGTGATTTGATATGTTTCTTTGTTTAATTTAATGTTGAGCATAGGGATAATTAAATAAATTATAAGGGCTTATTTCTTTGCTATCCCTTATTTTATGGGCAAGTTAGTCCTAAAATCATGATAAAAATCAATTTTGTCCTTGTTTTTTCCTTAAACGTACTATAATAATTCACCAAAATGCCGGAAAGGCTCGGTATATAAAGAGAATCTGGAAACAAGATCCAAAAATGAACGATTTTAAACTGTCAGTAATTATTCCCTGTTATCAGGAAACAGAAAACTTAAGAATTCTACTTCCCCTTCTTATTTCAAAAAACAACGAACCTTTTCTGGAAATAATCATTGTTGATGCATCGGAGGACTATTCTACTCTTAGGTATCTTCAAAAAGATTTTAAATTCTGCAGAAGTTGTACCGGAAAGAGCTTTATTGAGACCAAAGAAGATGTGCATGCCTGTCGTAATGCAACTGAGAAAAATGAAATAATTGTTAAGTACAAGAAAGAGGAAAGAAAAGAAAGAGGGTTTCTCATGAATAAGGGTGCATCCTATGCTGAAGGGAATATTTATTTCTTTCTCTTTGCTGATGCTATTCCCCCTGATTTCTACAGTACAATGATCAGTTATGAATTTCTTGATGGCAGCACTTTTTTATCCTTCGAGCATACATACAATACCGATATTCCAGCACTCAATATGATTGCTGATGCAGCCAATTATAGACTAAAGAACTTTGACTTTTTTTATGGTGATCATGGAATTGTTGTTTCAAGAGAGCTTTTTGAAACTATTAATGGCTTTCCTGATATACCAATTTTCGAGGATGCTGCTTTTACAAAACAGGCAAACAGCTTGGCAAAGCTAAAGGTAATTGATAAAAAAATAATTATTTCAGACAGGAAATATGAAGAGTTTGGTGTTTATAAAGTTACCTCTGTAAATCTGTTGGTAACCCTGCTTTGGAAATTGCATTTCAACCCCACCTTTATTAAGAAAACCTATTCAAAATTTTTACGAAAGACTCCAAAGGACTCGTTCAAGGAAGAGAACTCTTCCAGAGAGCTTTCTCCGCAATCATAACCTACTGCAAATCCACCAATTAAAAGATATTCAACTCCTTTTTCGTTGAGCAACTTCAAGAACTCTTTGAAGTCTGGCGCAAGCTGCATTTCCAAAATTTAACCTCCGAAGTTTCTCAATATGATGTATTCGTTCCTCTGGAGAACGTGATAGCCAATAGGCTTTTTCGTCGCAATTATCAAATCCATTTACAACGGTAAAGAAAGTTTTATCTATTTTTGTTTCCATCATTTCTTAAATATTTCTCACTCACTTTATAGGAATATTTAAGTTTAAAGTTTGACATTGTTTTATCAATCAAGTTTTATTTACGTCCATCTATTGCTGAGTATTTTATCAGCCCAGAAGAGGGAAATAATAGTTTTTGAATCGGTTATTTTGCCGTTTTTTAAAAGATCAAGTGCTTTTTGAAAGGACATTGTCATAACTTCCAAAAACTCGTCTTCATCAGAGTGATCTCCCTTGTGCAGGGTTAAGCCCTTTGCCAAATAAATGAGGATTTTTTCATCGGAATACCCAATACAAGGATAAAAAGAGTTAAGAAATTTTATTTCGTTACACGTATATCCCGTTTCTTCAAACAACTCACGTTTGGCGCATTCAAGAGGGTCTTCCCCCTTATCAAGTTTTCCGGCAGGAAGTTCGTAAAGAACTTCATTAACGGGATATCGAAATTGTCGAAGCATTACAATATCACCATTTTCAAGAACCGGAATAATAACAGCAGCACCGGGGTGGGTTATATATTCCCGTGCTGAAGTTTTACCGTTAGGAAGCAAGACTTCATCTATATTTACATGGAGAAGTTTTCCGGAAAAGACCTTTTTCGAAGAGATTTTTTTCTCTATAAGTTTTTCGTCTGACATGTTTACCGCTTGGAATTATGTTGCATGAAGATTTCTCAGCACCTTATTGAGTCACGGATTTAACTGATTTAACAGTTTATAAAAACTTTTTGACTTTTGAAGCAGAGCCATTGAGGGACACAACCCTTAAAAGCTATTACATCTGTGCAAGCTGTGGCTAAACAAAAATTAATTAACGATAGCTTCGTTATATTTCTTAATTTTTTCTGTCAGAGTGGTTCGTTTAATCCCTAGAATATCGGCTGCAACCTGCTTTACACCATCAGATTCCTCAAGAGCTTCATTAATTAGCTGTACTTCAATTTCATCAATTAATTCTTTAAGGTTTTGTTTTCCGGCTTTAAGAAGACCGAGGCTGATATTAAGTCCACTTCCCCCATTGCCCCCTGATGGTCTTGAATCCATCTCTACCCTCTGCATCGCTATATTGGTTGCTTCGGAGGTTAAATCGCCTTCTTCAATTTTCACCGAGAAGTCCTTCAAAACATCAACCACAACTTCTTCAATAGATTTTCCCTCTACATCCGAACTTGACTGATTATTTTTCACTTTATCTGGAATATCATCAACTGAAATGGAGTTGCCGTCAGCCAGAATAATCATTCTTTCCATGATGTTTTCCAGTTCACGAACATTTCCTGGCCAATCATACTTAATTAAATGCTCCAGTGCCTCTTTATCAATACTCTTTATGTCCGGGTTTTTTACGGGAACAAATCGATTGTAAAAATATTTGATTAAAATTCCAAGATCATCTTTACGTTCATTGAGGGGAGGAATATGCACCGGAATAACATTGAGACGATAATAGAGGTCTTCCCTAAATTTTCCTGCTTTAACTTCATCTTCGAGGTTTTTATTAGTTGCCGTGATGATTCGGGCTCTGCATTTATATGTCTGATTGCCCCCAACCCGCTCATACTCCCTCTCCTGTAAAATTCGCAGAATTTTTACCTGCATCATTGCTGGCATATCCCCAATTTCATCAAGGAAAATAGTTCCACTGCCAGCCATTTCAAACTTGCCGGCCTTTGTTTTGATTGCACCGGTAAAGGCTCCTTTTTCATAACCAAAAAGCTCACTTTCTAAGAGTTCAGAAGGAATAGCTCCACAGTTAACGGGAATAATGGGTTGGTTATATGAACTTGAACATTGATGAATGGCTCGTGCAACGACCTCCTTACCTGTACCGCTTTGACCAGTAATTAATACCGTACTGTCGGTACGACCTACTTTTTTTATCAACCTGAAAATTGACTGCATCTTTTCATTCTGGCCGATAATTCCAAAAAATGATTGAGCTTCAGACATATTTTTTTAATTCAGGTAATTAACTAATCCTCACTTCATTGCGAGGCAATTTTTTCAAACATTTAATTTCCAAGCTTTATAGAGCATAAATCCGAGCACATTGTACAAACATCTTCATCAAGAGGAGTTCTTTCTCCCCTAACGATTGAAGCCTTTTCCGGGTCTAATGACAATTCAATTTGTTTTTCCCAATCCATGTTTTTCCGGGCTTTTGCCAAAGCTATGTCCCGATCCATTGCACCAGCAACTCCTTTAGCAATATCTCCCGCATGTGCGGAAATTTTTGCTGCAATAACACCTTCCTTAACATCGTTTAAATCCGGTAACTTTAAATGTTCAGCCGGAGTTACATAACAGAGAAAATCGGCTCCGGCCTTTGCGGCAATTGCTCCTCCAATAGCCGAAGTAATATGATCATAGCCTGGAGCAATATCAGTAACAAGGGGACCTAAAACATAAAAGGGAGCACCATTGCACAAACTTTTTTGCAGTTGAATATTTGCCTCTACCTCGTTGAGGGGTACATGTCCTGGTCCTTCAATCATTACCTGTACTCCTTTTTCCAAGGCTCTTTTTGCTAACTCTCCAAGAATAATTGTTTCCTGAACCTGACCTCTGTCTGTGGCATCAGCAAGACAACCAGGCCTTAAACCATCACCAAGACTTAATGTGAGGTCATATTTCATAGCAATAGCTAACAAATCATCATAATATTCGTAAAGGGGGTTTTCCTGTTTGGTTTCCTTAATCCATTTTGCTGTTAAGGCTCCACCACGACTAACAATATCCAAAATCCGCCCTTGATCATTCACCCGTTTCACTGACTCTTTGGTAACGCCACAATGGACGGTAACATAATCTATTCCATCTTCAGCATGTTTTTCCACAGCTCTGATAAATTCTTCTCCAGCAACGTCTCTTACTTTTCTTTCATGACGAAAAGCCTCACTAAAACATTGATATATGGGAACAGAACCCAATGGAACTTTTGAGGCTTTTACTATTTCTTTTCTGATATGGTCTAAGTCACCACCAGTACTTAAGTCCATAACCGTATCAGCACCATGCTTTGTCGCAACTTCCAGCTTTTTAAGCTCAAGTTCCAGATTAGAGCAATCAGATGAAGTTCCTATGTTTGCGTTAATTTTTGTTGAAAGTCCCTTTCCAATCCCCAAAGGCTTTACCTGTTTGTGAAGATTGTTTTTTACCACAATAACGGTTCCGTTTGCCACCCTTTCCCGAATAACTTCTGAGGATATATTTTCGGCTTTAGCAACCTCCAGCATTTCTGCAGTTATATTACCTTTTTGTGCTTCTTGTATTTGTAACATTTCTCAATATTTTTGGAACGTTAATTGCTCTTAAAGTAAAATTTTTTTTCAAAAACTCCTGAGAGCAGTATTAGAGAGTTTCGGCACATTATAAGCTGAAATGTCAAAAATTTGACGATTATGTTAAAAAAACATATACTAAGAAGCAAAAATCATATATAATCGCTTATATAAACGGTTTTTCAAAGGAAAATATATGCCATATTATTTCAAAAACTATTTTTTGTTATATTTTCAAGGTTTCATTAATTATAAAAAAACCTACCTTTTTCTTATATTTTCATTCTTTTTTCTCGCATTTATTATTTCCCCTCCTCTTGAGGAATCATCTGCCAGTTATCTTCGAAAAGCAGACAGCAAGTATTTCCCCATGCCAAAAGGTTTTGAAAAGAGGGTGCAGTTTTGGATAGACGTTTATTCAAAATACTCAACAGATCAGGTGATAATCCACGATTTAAATACCTTCGTTATTTACGATGTCATTGATTTCTCTTCTGATATACAGAAAGATCTTACTACAAGGCAGAAGAGAAATAAGCTTAGGGAGTTTCGAAGTAAATACGCCAATATTCTTAGAAAAATTCATGTCAAAACAACTACTCATAAGGCATTAACATCCGAAGAAAAAAGAATTGCTGATTTAGGAGGAAAAGATTATCTTAAACGTTCCCGGGCAATC
>JADGAW010000056.1 GCA_015231815.1 Nitrospinota bacterium | reverse complement strand
AAACCACGGTGAGTTTTTTATGTAAACTTCCCGCATGGTTTAAACCTTCAAAGGCAATTCCAGAGGTCATGGAACCATCTCCAATTACTGCTACGATATTGTTGTCTCCCCCCTTTAAATCTCGTGCCAAGGCAAAGCCAACAGCAGAAGATATTGATGTTCCGCTATGACCTGTACCAAAGGGGTCAAATTCAGATTCACTTCTTTTGGGAAAGCCACTGAGTCCTTCGAATTCACGAATGGTATTGAACTGATCTTTTCGTCCTGTAAGTATTTTATGGGCATATGATTGATGCCCCACATCCCAAACAATTTTATCCTCGGGTGTGTTAAGAGCGTAATGGAGAGCAATACTTAGCTCAACGACTCCAAGAGATGATGAGAGGTGTCCTCCCTTTTTTGCTACTGTTTCAATAATTAATTCCCTGATTTCTGAAGCTAAAAGAGGCAGGTCTTCTACCTTAAGTTTTTTTAAGTCTTCCGGGAAGTTGATTTTATCCAAAAAAGCCATGGTGGTGATGTAGAGTTAAAAATGGTCTATTTTACACTATAAAAAAACTCTTACGTTGCGCAAAACTCAGCACCTTTTATGTCTTATAATTGTTCTTATTTACAGGCTTGTGATGCTTGAGTAGGTTATTTATCCCCTTGCTCTATTTTTTTAACCTTCTTCATGATTAACACTCTTTTACATGTACTGCTATGTAATGAGCACAATACTGTGCAGAAAATATCCTTATAAAACGGGTAAGGGAGCGTTATCGTAAAAAAAGTGTAACCTTTTATTACAAAAATGTAACATTTTTAATTTTTCGCTATAAAATACATGGTCTTTAACGATTAACTCTGATGAATATTCATGGCTGAATTAATTGATGGTAAAAAAATCTCTACAGAGCTCAAGGAAGAACTTAAAAAAGAAGTTGATAGCTTGAGGGAAAAAACAGGGAGAGTTCCTGGTCTTGCTGTTGTTCTTATCGGGGAAGACCCTGCTTCAGCAGTTTATGTGAGAAATAAGGAAAGGTCTTGCGAGATGGTGGGAATTGCCTCCTTTCCCTATCGTTTGCCTGATACCACAGGAGAAGAAGAATTATTGGCTTTGGTTCAGGAACTTAACGAACGGAAAGATGTTGATGGTATTTTGGTGCAACTTCCTTTGCCTAAGCATTGTGATGAGCAGAAAATTATGGATATGATTTTTCCTGAAAAGGATGTTGATGGATTTCACCCATATAATGTGGGTAAACTCCTTATGGGTGATGAAGCACTTGCTGCCTGTACCCCAAAAGGATGTATGACCCTTTTGGACAGGTATGGCATCGACCCATCAGGAATGAACGCTGTAATAATTGGCCGAAGCATGATTGTTGGTAAACCGGCAGCAGCAATGCTTACAAAAAGAAATGCTACGGTAACCATTTGTCATTCAAGAACTCAAAATCTGCCGGAAGTTGTAGGAAGGGCTGATATTATTGTTGCAGCAATTGGAAGGGCAAAGTTTGTAACATCAGACATGGTTAAGGAAGGTGCCGTTATTATTGATGTTGGAATTAACCGGGTAGATGGAAAGCTCGTGGGAGATGTTGATTTTGAGGAATGCTCAAAGAAAGCATCATTTATTACGCCAGTTCCAGGAGGCGTTGGACCAATGACCATTGCAACACTGATGGAAAATTGTGTTACTGCTTTTAAAAGAAACATGCAAATTGATTAAAATCATTTCATCTTTTTTGTTTTTTATTGTTTAATCAGTTTTTTCTTTTTATTTATTTTCATTTCATTAATTATTTAAATGCATTACATTCATCAACTCTCTGACTGGTATTTCAGTCAAATGGACGCTTTGGGTTTACAATTATTTGTTTTCCTCGGAATGTTTATCGAAAGTTCCTTTATTCCTTTCCCCAGTGAAATTATTATGCCTCCGGCAGGTCATGAAGCTGGAACAATCATTAATCTTGTTGCCCTTATTTTTCTTGGAATTTTGGGAAGTCTTTGCGGGGCATGGGTGAATTATTCAATTGGTTTTTTTCTCGGCAGACCTTTTTTAACAAAGTACGGTAAGTATATTTTTGTTAATGAAAAACAAATCAAAAAAATGGACGATTTCTGGGAGGAATATGGGGAAGCAGGAACCTTTATTTGCAGATTAGTTCCTGCGGTCAGGCAGCTTATTTCCATTCCGGCAGGTATGGCTAAAATGAATATCTTTAAATTTTCCCTTTATACCTCACTTGGTGCCGGTATTTGGGTTACCGTACTTGCTCTTTGTGGATGGTTTTTACGAGATTGGAGTCTTGACGATTTTGGCAATAAATTGAAGGGAGATTTACTGCCTTACCTAATTGTTGCAGTTGTTTTTATGACCGTAAGCTATGTAATGTATAAAAAAAGACAAAATAAGGTGGAGGAATGAAAAAAATTCAAGGAACTGATGGCGTTAGGGGAGAGGTAATTCTTTCCCGTAATATTGCTGTAAGAGGAAAAACTCCTCAGGAGGTTTTTCTTGAAAGTGGTAAATTAACAGAACATTTCTTTGAACTCTACACCTACGTTGTTACAAAATATTTTGAGGAAGTGGGGTTTCTCGCTAAAAACAAACGGGTTGTTATTGGCTGGGATCCCCGTGATAAATCGACTATCTTTACCGAATCGGCAATTAGAGGGTTATTAAAAAATGATGTTGAGCTTATAACGCTGGGGGTTGTACCAACCCCGTTGGTTTCCTTTGCCACAACATTTCTTGATGCTGCTTTTGGTATTGCCATAACTGCTTCACATAACCCCGCAGACCAAAATGGAGTGAAGGTTTTCTTTGGGTATTCCGGTTTAAAACCGATGGAAAAAGATGACCTGCGCATCTCCGAACTCTTTTTTGAGCAATCTTTTTCAGAACTTTCCAATATTCCTATTGAGGGAATAAGAAGAAATGAAGAAGAGGCAATGAAAAATATTTATGTTGCCTTTTGTTGCTCATTTCTTAAAAAACAGCCGGAAATTGTTACAAGAAGGTTGTTGGTTGATAATGCCAATGGTTCTAATTCAATTCTGTCTAAAAGGGTCTTTTCAAAACAGCAGGGCATTGAGGTCATAATGGTCAATACCTACCAAAAAGGAACAATTAACGAAAAATGTGGTGTAACGTATTTTGAAGGAATTAAAACAATTACCTTTGATGAAATTCAAAACTTTACCAGCAATCTTGCAGAAGTTCCTATCTTACGAAGACTCATCCGGGAAAGTGAATCAATTGAAAAGGAGCTTCTTGAAGGAACAAAGCTTATTTCAGGAATTGTTTTTGATGGGGACGGCGACAGGATTGCCTGGATTGAAGTTGATGTAAGAAATAAACTGCTGCATGTTCTCTCCGGGGATGAAATAGCGGCAAACCTCATTAAAGAAACAAGTCACGGAAAAACAACCCTTTTTATCAACACAATTGAATCCGATGTTAACAGCAGGGTTCATGCAGAATCAGAAGGGTGTACAACAGGAATAACCCCTGTTGGTGACAAATGGCTTATTTTAGAGTTGGTAAAGAAAAATATGAAAAATCTTCTGGGAAAATACGAGAAGGACAGAATATATAAGGGCGAGGTTCTGAAAAAAATAGCTCATATTGATACTGCCTGGGAACTCTCACTCCTTTATCGGGAAGTTTGTTTAAATTGTCAGGTGCAGTTGGAAAAACTGGGTCGTTTCCTGGTAAATAGAAAATTCATTGGCTCTGAGAAATCAGGTCATATTATTATCAGCAGAGTATTAAAAACAGCAGAAAAGAAATTTATTCCCATTCAAACCGGAAACGCACTTGAGATATCAGCGGAATTTGCGAAAGTTACTCCTTTTCTTCTGAAAAAATATGGCGTTGAAGATTACCATCATAAACTGGCGAATCCCTTTGAGGAGGGGTTAAAGGGAACCTACTATCTTTACTATACAAAAAGGGAGCTTTTTCATTCAGAAAGTGCTTTTTTTGAGGAAGTGAAGAGCAAAATACCTCATATGGTTCTGGAAAATACCCATGGTGGAACCCTTGCATTCTGTCATCCTGTTGAAAACGACCCCAATGTGCTTTTTTTTGAGATAAAAAAGGAACAGGAAGAGGCAAAGATGTGCATTTATATTAGAAACTCTGGAACTGAAGCAAAAACAGGTGTTTCCATTCGAGGTGATTTAAAGCATGAAGAGTTTCTCAAAAATATGGTTACTAAAATCATTGAGTATCTTGAAACGTTTATGAGGGACACTGAAAACCCTTATTTTCAATTGGGAATTTCTGTCCTGTGGGCAATGTGGGGAAAAGAATATACAAACTTTGATTTCTTAAATAATGTTGAAACAAATTTAAGTATTGAACGATTAAAAAAGGAATTTCTTTTTTCAGAAAAAAACGTTCAATTTCAGAACGGTCATTTGGTCGTTACCCCCAAAGGGGAATATTTGCTTAAAAAATATCTTAACCGAAAGAAGTTTGAGGGACTTTAATTGCAGTAAGAAAAAGGGGAAATAATTCGGGGTTGGAAGTAAGAAGGTCTTTTACCTGCATACTTATCACAAACAACAAAAAAATATAAAAGGGTTGTAGATTATGATTAAAAAATATCAGCAAAGCTGGTGGAATTTAACCTCGCTTCTTTCAGCAACAGAAGGTAAGGAACTGGAAAAACAACTAAAAGACCTTGAAGCTTCTGTAAAAAAATAGAATTAATGAGGGAAAACCTTAGTTCAGAAATTGATACAGAAACCTTTAAAAAGCTCATTGCTCTTATTGAAACCTTATCAATTATTACGAGAAAGCTTGGCAGTTATGGTCATCTCTGGTTTGCTGAGGATACTCAAAACCAGCAGGCTCTTGCTTTTATGGGAAAGATGGAGCAAATTGTCACTGAGGCTTTTAACCGAACCCTTTTTGTTAGTCTATGGTGGAAAGATCTTGAAGAAAGCGATGCAGAAAGGCTTCTCGCATTTACGGGAAAAACCCGATATTATTTCGAACAATCCCGGCTTTTTAAAAAACATACCCTGAATGAGCAGGAAGAGCAAATTATAAACCTCAAGGATATCAACGGAGTAAGTGCCTTAACGACGGTTTATGACATGATTACCAATAACTATTCATTTGAACTTGAAGTTGAAGGCAAGAAGAAAACCTTTAGTCGTGATGAACTTATGGCTTTTGTTCGTAACCCGGATCCATTGTTACGGGAAAATGCATATAACGAAATCTATCGGGTTTATAAAAAAGATGCTGCTGTCCTTTCACAGGTTTACATCCATATTGTTCGGGATTGGGCAAATGAACAAATAAAACTGAGAAATCATGCTTCTCCTATTTCGGTAAGAAATCTTGCGAATGATGTTCCAGATAAGGTAGTCGAAACAATGATGCAGGTCTGCGAAGAAGAAGCTCATGTTTTTCAGGATTATTTCAGGAAAAAAGGGGAGTGGCTATACGGAAAAGGTAAAAAACTGAACCGTTTTGATATTTATGCTCCCTTGAAAAAAACAAAAGATGCAACAATTGACTTTTCTGATGCTGTGGATATTGTTTTGGAAAGTTTCGAGAAATTCTCGCCTCTCTTTGCCGAGAAGGCAAAAAAGGTTCTTGATGATGGTCATCTCGATTCTGAGAAGAGAAAGGGAAAGCGTGGTGGAGCTTTTTGTGCCGGAGTTTTGCCTGGAGTTTCTCCCTGGGTATTAATTAACTATTCTGGCGAATTGCGGCAGGTAGCAACCCTTGCTCATGAGTTGGGACATGCAGTACATGCGTTGATGGCAGAGGAACATTCTGTCCTAACCTTTCACTCTTCTCTTCCTATGGCTGAAACTGCTTCGGTTTTTTCTGAACTGCTCTTAACCGACAGGCTTCTTCAGGAGGAAAAAGACCCCGAGGTTAGACGAGACCTTATCGCATCGGCAATTGACGATAATTACGCAACGGTTCTTCGGCAAACATTTTTTGTTTTATTTGAAAAGGAGGCGCATAAAGCCATAGCTGAGGGGGCAGATATGAATAGCTTAAATAAACTGTACCGGGAAAACTTAACAAAACAGTTTGGGAATGTGGTGAATATTAATGAGGACTTTCAATATGAATGGATTTGTATTCCCCATATTTATCATTCTCCTTTTTATTGTTATGCCTATAGTTTTGGACAGCTTCTCTCCTGTTCTCTTTATAGAAAATATAAGGAGGAGGGCGAAAACTTTGTTCCACAACTTCTGAAAATTCTTTCATATGGTGGTTCTGCAAGTCCAAACCAGATTTTAACGGAGGCGGGTGTTGATATTTCCAATCCTGACTTCTGGCGCAGTGGCTTTCAGGTGGTTAAGGATATGATTGCACAACTATAAGGGAGTTAGCAACAGAAATTATGGAAATTTTCTTTGGAAAGACTTAAAACTTTTAAGAAGGGCTTTTTAAAACCTGCTTTGTTTTTCTTTGATTCTTAGTGACGATTGGAATAATGAATGATTTTAAAAATAATAATAAAATTTTTAAAATAAGGTCGTTAAATAAAAGTGTTCTTTGGAAGGATTAATCTTGAACGTTTGAATCTTTTAACCTTTTTTAACCCCTTGGTTTTCTATCTCTTTATTTTCTTCCTTGTCAGATTCCTCATCTTTTGAGCCAACCCCTTTTTTAAAGCCACTAATTGCTTTTCCTAAACCTTCACCAATTTGGGGGAGTTTTCCCGCACCAAAAAAAATCAGGACGATGACCAGAATCACAATCATTTCCGGTAAGCCGAGTCCAAACATTCCAACTCCTTTGTCAAAAGATTAATAGGATTTCAATGAGGGCTTAATTATAAAACATTTTTAACTTCTTTTTATAAACTCTTATATTTTTCTCGTTTGAACTGTTTCAAAAAATACATGGAGTTAATCGGTAAAAATGCGGTAAAGTTGGACGTGCTGAAGAAATAACGCTCCACAAAGTACTTCAGTTTGTATCAGAGCTATCTTAGAGAATCTCCAGTTCACCCTGCAAAGCTCCGGAAGCTTTTATTGCCTGAAAAATTGCCATTAAATCCTTTGGTGTTGCTCCAACGGCACTGAGAGCTTTTGCAATGCCCTGAATGCTTTCTCCTTTATCAACGACAAAGACATTATGTTTTTCTTCTTCACCCTTCTTTGGTTTTTCTTCTTCCTTATCTTTTCCCTTATCTTTTTCGCTTTTCATTGGTTTTACTACGAGAGTTAATTCTCCATGGGAAACAGCTATGGGCATTATTTTTACGTTGTCGGAAATAACAACAGTTCCCGTTTGTTCGTCAATAATAACCTTTGCAGCAGTATTTGTAGGAACCTCAAGGTTTTCAACCATTGAAACAAATGATACGGCATTTTTTCGATATTTAGGAGGAATATTGATGGTAATTGTTGATGAATCCAGGGAATGAGCAACATTAACACCGAACTCCTTGTTTACTTTTTCCATAATTCCCTGTGCAGTTGAGAAGTCGGGATTTTTTAATAAGAATGTTACATCTTCCTTATTAAAAAAACTGCTGGGAATTTCCCGCTCAACTATGGCACCGTTGGGAATTCTTGCGGTAGTTACCTGTGTTGAACCTTCTCCTCCAATGGTTAGAGGACCCTGTGCAACAGCATAGACTTCACCGTTAGCTGCTTTCAGAGGAGAAATTAATAAAACTCCTCCCTTAAGACTTTTTGCATCACCGATTGAAGAAATCTGAACATCAATTTGACTTCCTGCTTTAGCAAAGGGTGGAAGGGTTGCAGTAATCATAACCGCCGCAACGTTCTTCATTTTAAGGTTGTTTACATCTGCTGCCGGGGTGTTAATTCCCATTCTCTGCAACATACTGATCATACTTTTAATCATGAACTGAACAGAGTTGTTTCCATCTCCGGTTCCCATCAGACCAGTAATAATACCGTATCCGAAAAGCTGGTTATTTCTCACCCCTTTGATGGAACTGATATCTTTAAGTCTTGCAGCATCAGCATTTGCCGTTACAAGAAATAGTGCGGCAAAGAGGAAGGAAAGAATGTATCGTATTTTAAAGGGCTTCATTTTTTTCTCCTTAAATATTAAAAGGGCCATACTTTATCAAAGAGTTGTTGACCCCAACCAGGACCTTGTTTGTCCATAATAACTCCTGTGCCGGCATAGGCAATTTTTGCCTCGGCAATTTGAGTTGAAAGAATAGAATTATCATAACCAATATCAGAAGGTCTGATTATTCCTTCAACAGTCATAATTTGAATATCGTTATTTAGGCGAATCATTCTGCTTCCTTTTACCCGCATATTTCCGTTAGGTAATACTTCTGTTATAACGGCAGAAACGGTAGTTGTTAACGAACCTGTTTTTGAGGTACTTCCTGAACCGTCATAGCTGCTTGCTCCTCTCGTGCTTAGCGTTAGTGCACTACTTCCAATTCCGCCTAAAACCGTTGCAGAATTTGATGGAACACCAAACATTCCGTTTATTCCATAGGAATTGGTTGAATCTCCTGAGGTAGCTGTAGAACCTGCACCAGTTGCAGAGGCAGTTTCTGTTATTTTTATGGTAACGATGTCATTTACCTTTCTTGCCTTGTTATCAGTAAATAACAGGTTTTGGTTTGAATTTCCAGGCCAGAGTGAACCTTCAGTAGGTGCAACTACATTTTTTTCCTCAATAATTAAGTCCTGGGGTAATGTCTTGACGACACTTGTGCTCTCTACTTTCGCACACCCTGAATTTAAAAGGATGAAAAATGATGTTAGAAGGAGTAAGCTGCTGTTTTTATATAAAGTTTTCATTTTTTACCTCCTAATAATGGTTTAAAAGGATACGGATATTTTTTCACTGTCAACTATTTTTCCAAAAACAATCTTGTTAGAGTTAGTGTTTAATACTCTGATCGTTTGGTTTAGGAATCCACTTTCCTGTGCTATGCCTGGAACAGTAATTTTAAAAATAGAGCTCTCTGCAATAATTGAAACTGAGGAGCCTCGATTAACAACAGGAACACGTTTTAGTGACCCTTCCTTTATGGGCTGATTGGCTCTTAATGCTCTTGTAGAGTACTTTCCTACAACATCAGTGATATCGCTGTATATCGGACCATGAGAGTTAGATACATTTATTGACTCAACCCTAACATCGTCATAGTCAATTACTCTTTTGCTGGGGATATCTTTTGTGGGAACAACACCTCGTGCTGTCAGGCGCATTTCAGCCAGAATCCTATGGGTTGATATCAGTTTGTTGTTGCCATAAACCTTCAGGGTAAGATATATTCTTCCATTTCTTTGGTTATTATTATGGCTGATGACAATAACTGCTTCATCCTCCAGAGGAACATAAATAGCGTAAGGTATTTTTATGTTGAGAATCTCAAGCTCAGTTCCGTCTCGAGTGAATAGTCCATGTAAGTAATCTTCAATCTTTTGATTTATTACCTCTTTCCTTATTTCCTTTGATGCAACCCCAATAGTAACGATATTAGGCATATTGACTTTTACTGAATTTCCTTGAGGTAATTTAGAAGCTATGATTTGATAGACACCCTTTTTGCTGATTTTTCTTTTCTCTCCCATTGCCGGAGATTGGCAAATAAAAACAGTTTTAAGCTGTTCAATAAGGGCGGAGTCTTTTCCTTCTATAAGAGCAATATCGCCAAGGTGTACAAGTTTATTGGTAACTGCAACAGTAGCAGGGATACTTATAACCAGAGAAAACCTCTGTTCCATACTATTTCCTACACCTTCCGCTGTTATTGGAATAAGTAAAAATCTCAGAAGAGCAAAGGTTATAAATAAATTCCTGTTAAGGTTAAAAAGCTGTTTCATTGTTTATCTCTTTAAGTTAGTAGCTGTTTGAATCATTTCATCAGTTGATTTAACTGCTTTTGAATTCACTTCATAAGCTCTTTGGGCAACAATCATGTTTACCAATTCATCAACGATGTTTACGTTTGATTGTTCAAGAAATCCCTGTTGTACAACACCAAACTGGTTTGTTCCAGGAGTTCCCAATGTTACTGTTCCCGACGTTTGGGTCTCTTTATAGATTGAGCCTCCCAGAGAGTCTAAGCCAGCATCATTCGTAAAACTCGCAAGTTGAATGTTTCCTGCAGTTACAGGAGTTGTGCTTGTAGAAAGAGTGTAGGCAACGGTTCCATCCTGAGCAATTGAAACACTTGTTGCTGTGTTGGGTATTGTGATACCATCCGCCAATAAGAGTCCATCAGAGTTAACCATCTCTCCGTTAGAATTTAGTTTAAAGGAGCCGTTTCTGGTGTATCCGGTAGAACCATCAGGAAGGGTTATTTGAAAATAACCTTTTCCCGTAATTGCAAGGTCAAGGTCTGCTTTGGTATTGATTAAATCACCTTCCGTATGAATTCTTTGTGTTGCGGCTGTTTTTGAACCCAACCCTATTTGAACACCTGTTGGAACTTCATTTCCTGCTTGGTTTATTGTTCCGGGAGCCCGGTGGGTTTGATAAAAAAGATCCTGAAAATCTGCTCTTGATCTTTTAAAGCCTGAAGTATTTACGTTGGCCAGGTTATTGGAAATAACGTTCATATTTGTCTGTTGCGCTTGCATACCATTTGCTGCGCTAAATAATGCTCTAATCATTTTTGCCTCCTTGGTTCATTTTTTATAAGTTGTTCTATACAGGTCTTCCAATATCAGAAATTATTTTTCCTGTTGAGGAGTCAATGCTTTGAATAACCTTCTGCATTGCTTCATATCCTCTCGTTGCGTCAATCATTTGTACCATTTCACTGACGACGTTGACATTGGAAAGTTCAATAAATCCTTGTTCAATTTTGCTGTTAGCCTGATGAGGAAGAAGCTCTTTTGCTCCGCCTGCATTTCTGTAAAATGAGTTCCCTACTTTTTCCAGTTTATTCAGGTCATCAAATTCCGTTACTTTAATAAACCCCAGACTTTCACTAACACCTTCAGAACTTGTTGTAAGAATTTCTCCTTCCTGGGTAACCATGATTTGTTTGTACGTTTTAAGGTCAACCGTAATGGGTTGTTGGAAAGCGTCAAGGAGTTTATTACCTTCTGGGTCAACTATTTGTCCCTCTTTAGTT
>JADGAW010000055.1 GCA_015231815.1 Nitrospinota bacterium | reverse complement strand
CATAATCTGAGACGATTTTTCACTTGAAAGTTTTAAGGCAATTACAATTGCTACACCTCCGGCAATAAGAGCTCCAAAGGTAAACGCCAGAAGGACATCAATATTTTCCATATTATTCCCTTTGTTCTTTAATCGTGGATTTTTTAAGGTTTTTTAGACCAGTGAAAATAATTTTTAGTAAAAGAAACCCAAAGCTTCCCCAAAGAATAGAATATACAATAATCATCAAAAGATATCCCTGTTCCATAGCTAATTTAAGGGTAAATAAATACTAAAGGTTGTTTGTATATTTATTTCACTTTCCACAAGGATAGTTCCATGATGTGCTTTAATTATTTGCCGACAGATAGCAAGTCCAACTCCCTCTCCTTTACTCTTTGATGAATATAAGGGAATGAATATTTTATCTATGTTTTCCTTTGAAATGCCAACCCCTTTGTCTATTATCCTGACCAAAAAATATTTCAAGGGTTTCTCTTTTTCACTTAAGCTGATTTTTTGATCCAAAGCAAACCTTGTTTCAACAATAACCTGCTGATTTTCTGAGGAAGCTTCAATGGCATTTTTTATGATATTGATAAAAACCTGAACTAATCTTTCTAAATCAGCTTCAACTTCCGGTAATGAAGGGTCATATTCCCGTACGATTTCGATATTTTTCTTCTTTTTTACCGCATGGTGGTTCATCACCATGATTGCTCTGTCAAGTGCCTGGTGAATATTAATAAGACTTAAGTTTAGGTCATTGTCAAGGTTTGACATTTCAATGTCATTGAGAATTCTTTGAATTCGTTTGGATTCATCGGTAATCATTTCCACATATTTTTCTTCTTCCTGAGACATTTTTTTATTTTTGAGCATCTGACTTGCTCCTGTGATTGCCATGAGAGGGTTTCTGATTTCATGAATAATACAGCGGGCATAATATTCAAAAGAGACCATTGTTTCATCAAGTTTTGTGGTTTCTTTTAGCATCTGAGGTGCTGAAATATTCTTGTAACAAAGCAGCAAGTGACTCAGCTTTCTTGTTTCATTATATTGAGGAATAATATCGAAGTTGATATAGAGCTTTTGTCTGTCGAGAGTAACAATTTCCCCCTTAATATTGTGGTACTCCATTTCTGTTTTAATAACCTTTTCAAAAAACTTGTAAAAAATATCTGTTTCAGAGAAAAACTCGCTTATACATTTATCTTTACAAAACTTGAGAGAATAACGGGCATCTTTTTCGAAAGAGGAGTTACAAGATATGATTTTTCCCTCAAGGTTGAGAATAACTACCCGCAAAGGAATAGCATTGAGAATTTCGCTCGAAAAACTGTCTGAATCCATCAAATGATTATGATTTTAGGTTGCTGAAATATCGTGGGTAATTATACCGTACAAAAAGCAGTGGTTTTCGTACAGACCACACATCAAAAGTGTTTGAAGTAATGTATGAAAACAGGAATCAATCTGAACAAATATTGATTCTCTTTAAATTAATGCTGTGAAGTGTGAGAAAATTATTTTAATACTCACCCACTAATCCCATAAAACATGGCTGAAACAAAAATTAATATTCCCGGAGGTGCAGGTGTTGTTGTCCTTATAGCTGTATTAGCTTTCTTTATTATGCAAGTAATATCTCCCTCGGAAAATAAAGATGACAGCCTGAGAAAAGCAGTTATTGAACAGTTGAGCTATAAACTTGCTGATTACAACATGAACAAAATAAAAGAAATGCAGGATAGTGGCAATTACGATAATGTTAAAAGTCTTCTTGAAACAGCAAATACAGATAATATTAAGGTATATTCCTTAAAAACAAGCAAACCACCTCTTTCCTGGAGTTCCAGTTCTAAAGTTATTGTGAAAGTTGAATATTCATTACCAAAAGATTTTGATGGCGGTGAAAAAAAAGTTGAATATATGAGGTTTCAACATAATGCCATTGGTACAGCGTGGACTCATAAAGGTACAAGCTCAATTATTTCCTTTTATCTAAACTTTTTCTAAAGCAAACTATCGTGTTCATGTAAGGTCAAAGGGTCTTGAATGGGATTATTGTATGAAAATGTAAGATAAAATTCAGGTTGATTTGTTCTGCAGAAGGTTGTAAATAAGCCGGATTCTGTCGAGTCTGGTCATTTATCTTATTCTGTTGTTGCCAACAGAATTACGCATTATACCCGGGAACATCAGGCGGGCAGCCCTATAATAGTTCCCCTATTTTAAATTGCTCCGAGCGGGGTTTTCCACGCTGCATGTCGCCACACAAACGGGTGCGCTCTTACCGCACCATTTCACCCTTACCGTTCCCAAAGGAAGTTGGCGGTGTATTTTCTGTTGCACTTTCCATGGGATTTCTCCCTCTTCCCGTTAGGAAGCGCTCTTGCCCTTTGGAGTCCGGACTTTCCTCCACTGTTTTCACAGCAGCGACCAGATGTACAACCTCTGCAGAACGATAATTATAGCGAACTTTAACCTTTATTATGAGACATAGATGCATTTAGGAAAAGAGAAAAAATTCTTCTTTTCAATCAATTCCCTTATAACTATCAATAAGTTTTTCCACCACCACCGAGACATCAAGTTCTTTTTTTATAAAAGATTGTCCTTTTTCCATCATCGGTTTTATATTATTTTGCTCTTCAAGGACTTTTTCAAGGGTGGATTTCCAGGAATGAATGTCCCCAAAAGAAAGAGTATATCCACATTGGGCTTTTTTAATCATTTCTCCACAACCACTTTCTTCTGAAACAATTACCGGAGTATTATTTTGTATTGCTTCAAAGGGGGAAAGTCCGAAAATTTCTTTTTCAGACGGATATACAAAAATATCCGATGAAGCAAGAAGGGAGTTTTTTATCTCTCCATCAATAAACCCGGTGAATTGCACCACCTTATCCACAGCATCTACTTCTCTTACATTATCAAAAGCATTATTCTTACCTGCAATTGAGGTCAAGGAAATATCTTGCCAGGGGATGTTCAAAGTATTTAGTTTTTCGGTTATTTCTTTCTTGTACCCCATGTCATTACCTGCAACGACAAAAAGAAGGTTTTTCGTTTCAAGTGCATTCAGTACATCAACAAAAAAAGTCAGCCCCTTTGTTTTGCTCAACCTACCCAGAAATGTTATTACCTTCCGATTATGGAAACCCAACGTTTCTTTAACATCTATCGAATGAGATATATTTTTTATATTCAGTGGATTGTAAATAAGCTTGATTTTTTCAGCTTCTATCCCTTGGTTAATTATTTCCTCTTTTTCCTTTTCTGAAACAGCGATAAAAGTGTTGACTGAAGAAATTACCTGATGGTTAAAGAAATAGTCGAAAGCCTTTTTAAGAAAAATTTTTGTTTCAAAGTTTTCCATCGTTCCATGGGGGGAAAAAACAATTCTTTTCCCAAGCTTCCGGGCAGCTTTTACAGCAAGATAGTTTAATAAATTACGGTTTCCATGTAGATGAACAACTTCGCAATTTGTCAAAGGTTTTTGCAAAATACCTGAAAAACCCATCGGAAGGTAAAGCTGAAAATTATATGCAAGAAAATTTGAAAAGTTTTTACATCGGAGAATTGTTACATCCAAATCATCAAAAGGTTTTTCCTTTTGACCTGAAACCCTTTTGTTAATATCGAAAGCATCTGTCGTAATCACAGTAACTGAATGCCCTTGTCTTGCCTGTTCAAGAGCAATGTCAAATGCTGCCCGAACAATTCCTCCAAAGGTCATTGCCGGATAAAAGTAGGGAAGAATATGGAGTATTTTCATCGGTATTATTCTTGTTTTTCACCTTAAAGTGATATTTTATGCAATACCGTACTGTGAGCACATTTTGGAAAGATAGGTACGCTCAATATCAAGAATTTTTGCTGCTTTTGTTTTATTGCCCCCTGCAAACTCTATGGTTTTAATAAAAAGTTCCTTTTTGAATTGATCCTGTGCATCTTTTAATGTTAAACCAACCTGCACAGTAGCTCCTATACCTTTTTTTGCTCCTGAAATGGGCAAATCATCTTCAGTTATTTCCATACCATTTCTCATAACTACTGCTCTTTCAACGGTATTTTCCAGTTCCCGAATATTTCCTTGCCATTCATGACCCATGAGCAAGTTCATCGCTTCATCTGTTATCTTCAACTCCATTAGGTTCAATTCTTTACGGTATTTTTCTATAAAATGTTCAACCAGCGGAGGAATATCGCTCACCCGATCCCTCAGTGGGGCAATATTAATAGGTATTACATTAAGCCGATAATAAAGGTCTTCACGGAAATTTCCCTTTTCAATTTCATCCTTAAGGACTTTATTGGTTGCAGCAACAATTCTGACATCACACTTCTGTTCCTTAATTGAGCCCAGACGGGTAAAGGTCTTTTCCTGAATAACCCTTAAGAGTTTTACCTGCATTAACTTTGGCATTTCACCAATTTCATCAAGAAAAAGAGTACTTTTATCTGCTGCTTCAAATAATCCTATTTTTTGGCTATCGGCTCCGGTAAATGAACCTTTTTCATGCCCAAAAAGTTCCCGTTCAAGCATCGTTTCAGGAATTGCGCCACAGTTTATTGCATAAAAGACCTTATCTTTTCTCGAACTTTCCTCATGAATCATTCGTGCAATCAGTTCCTTTCCCGTACCGCTTTCCCCAGTGATAAGAACAGTGGCGTTACTTTTTGCTGCTTTAATACAGTCAGAAACATTTTTTTTAATGGAAGAACTTCTCCCAATAATTTTATTTTTTTCCCGAACCCTTTTTTTCAGAACATCATAATGGGTTTTGATATTATCGTAATTAACAAAGTTTTCAATAACTTTTGAGACTTGAGCAGAAAATGCCTCTAATATTTCAACAGCCTTTTCCTCTGATTTTGGCGAGGTGGAGAAAATAACTTCGAGAACTCCGTACACTTCATCTTCTAGAAAAATAGGAACTCCTGCAAGTGATTTAACCTCCTGATCAACTTGCTTACTTACATCTTCGCTCCAGCGAGTATCTTTTTTAACATCTGCAACAAAAACCGATTTTTTATTGTTTATAATCCAACCAACAATACCCTCATTCTGGTTGAGAACAGCCTGTTTTACCTTTTTTGAGCCTTTTCCTACAGCGGTTTTAAAATGAACTTTATTGGTTGTTTTATCGATGACGAGAAATCCTGCCCCTTGTCCCCCGGAAAGAAGCATGGCATTTTCAATAATTAAATCAAGAAGATGGTCATAGGAAAAGTTACTTTCAATGAGCTTCGTAAAGGTTTTAATAAGTTCTAACTTTATGTCATAACTTTCTTGTATGTCCATAGAAACAATGAGAGGTTTAGTAAAGAGAAAATTTTACCCCATTTTTTATGCTTTTTGAAAAAGGCTTTTATTTGATTCGATGATTTGTAACTCATCATCAGTCAGGAATTTAGGAACTGCAATTTTGACGGTAACAATCATATCTCCCTCATAGGTTGTTTTTAAGGCTCTAATACCTTTGCTTTTCAACCGCAGTTTTTGACCGCCATTGGTTCCTTTAGGAATAATCATTGTTGTTGTTCCGTCCAAGGTCATAACTTCAATCTTATCTCCCATTACCGCTTGATAATAGGAAATGGTAACGTTTTGAAGAATATTTAACCCCTCTCTTCTAAAGTTGGGATGCGGTCTTATCAGAATTGTAGCAATTAAATCACTTCTCATTCTTCCATCACTGCTATCATTGCCTTGACCACGAACCCGAATTTTAGAATGATTTTCTACCCCCTCAGGTATTGCGACGTTAAGTCTGACAGGTTCACTCAAAAGGCTTCTACCATTTTTTCTCAATGCCTTAAAGGAAACTTCTTTTTTACATCCCCGGGCAGCTTCCAAAAAAGTTACTTCAACACTTACCTGAATATCTTCCTGAATTTCAGGGTTATGTCTTGGACGTTCATACCTAGCATTTGAACTCCTGCCGGAACGTTCGTCAAAGGGTCTTTCACTGTTAAAACTTTTGAAAATATCATTAAAATCAAATCCACCAAAGCCGTTACTGTCTGAACTTGACCACCTTACATTTGAACTTCCAAAGCCCATTGATCCAAAAGTATCATACTCACTTCTTTTTTTCTTATCTCCGATAACCGCATACGCCTCAGAAATCTCCTTGAATTTTTTTTCGGCATAACTGTTTCCGGTATTTTTATCTGGATGATACTTTTTTGCAGCTTCCCGGTAAACTTTTTTTATTTCATCCTGAGTGGCATCTTTTCTAACTCCAAGGGTTTTGTAGTAATCTTTTGTTTGTGTTGTCATGGCAAAGAAAAAATTAGTAGTACGAGCCTATATCTTGATATAAATCCGATAAATCTTACCATATATAGAGGTTTTTTACACCTTTTTACTACAATTTTTTAGCTGAAAATTTTCTTTACCTCAATAATTTCATATTCAATAGAGGGTTTTCTGGGAATGGCAACCCTAAAAGTGTCACCTTCCTCTTTACCCATCATGAGACGAGCAAGGGGAGCATAGGCGGAAAGGATGTTTTGTTTGGGGTCGGCTTCATATTCCCCCAGGATTTGATATTCAACTTCTTCATCAGTATCGACATTTAAAAGAGTAACTTTTTTCCCTACTCTGACAGCGTCATCACCTTCATAGTCAAGCTCCTCAATAATTGTTGAATTCGACAAAAAGGCAAGAACCTTACTTTCTTCCAACTGAATATTTCCCTGTTTTTCCATGGCTGAATGATATTCGGCATTTTCCTTGAGGTCGCCATGAGCTTTTGCCACACGAATTTCATTGGCAACTTCAGTTTTTTCTTTTTGAATTTCCTTGAACCTTTCAGCCAACTTTTCTTTTGTAGCTCTTAATAAATAATTCATATGCTCCATAGTTTTTTCATTTTGAGATTAATAATTCTTTCCCTGTCTCCTGTTTTTATGTATCATTTCCTCTTCAATTAAATACTTAACCTTAGACTTCGATTCGGAAAAAACAGGAGCGACAAGATAGCCTGCGTTACAGTCGCCAATAATACGATGCACCTTTTGATTTGGTCGTATATTTTCCAGAAAAAGGATTACTTTTTCTTTTGTTGCATTAAGGTCATCAACAGCAAAAACTCCCTTATTATACTCTTTTTCAAAGAGGGTATTTTTCACGACATGAAAGTGGTGGAGCTTAATTCCATCAACCTTTTCAAGACGAGCCATTTCCTTTGCCGTTTGAATAATATCCTCGTTTGTTTCTCCTGGAATTCCCGTAATTAAGTGTACACAGGTTTCAATATTCAAACCCTCAAGTCGTTTTAATAATTGAGGAAAAACGGGATAATTATGATTTCTCCCCAAAAAAGAAAGACTCTTTTCATGTATGCTTTCAAGTCCTATTTCCAAAAGAAGATAGCTCTTTTTCTCGTATTCTTTTAACAGTTCAAAAACTTTTTGGGTAAAGGTGTCAGGACGTGTTGAGATAGAAATTCCAACAATCTGGTGAAAGCTAAGAACATCATCAAATGCCTGTTTAAGGCTATCAATATTTTCGAGAGTTGACGTGTACGCCTGGAAATAGGCAATATACTTACCTTTTCCATATTTTTTCTCACAACGTTCAATACCTTTTGTTATTTGCTCATTTACCGTGCGGGTTTCATCCGCCTCTGGTGGCATAAAGCTTTCAGGGTTACAGTAAAAACAACCACCACTCTTGCGGTCGATAGCATTCCGATGAGGACAGGATTGTCCGAGGTCGATACTAATTTTCATCACCTTGACACCAAAACGTTTCTTGAGATATGTAGAATATTTATAAAAAGGTGAAGGGGTGTAACCCTTACTTTTCTCAAGAATTTTTTTGTTTCCAAAACTTCTTTGCAAATTCAGGTCATCTTCAGCTTCAAAACGTTCCAGCATTTTAATGTATTGGAGTGGCAGCTTGTTTTCCTTTGCTCCTTCCACCACAAAATCTTTGTACCAAAGATATGGTTTGAGTTCATTATTTATATTGGTTGCATAATAGGTAAATGTGCGAACTTTCTGGTTCTCATTAACAGTGTAAACGTCAATTTCCTTTACTTCATACCCGTTTCCAACTCCTTCGATTTCATCAAGGACCTCTTTATCTTCTTCATTCATTTCATATATGAGCCCGTAAACATCATCATCCTTATTGTTCGTTTGAAACGCATCGCATTTTCCTGAACCATCCTGATGAATCTTATGAAAGAAAAGTTTATGTCCATGTAAAACTGCTACCGAGACAGGAATTGCAGAAGGAATTCTTTCCTGCAAGCGGGCATGAAGCATGTTAGAACCATAGGAAAAATATTGGATTGTCATGGATGGATGAAAGTGGACATTTTAAAGAATGAAAAACAAGAAGGTTAAACTAAGGCCGGTGGATGTTAAAGCTATTTACCAAAGCCAAAACTTCTGCTACGAAATCCAGAGCTTTTGCTCCTTCCCAGTGAACTTGCTCGTGCAAATTTATTACTAAATCCTGATTTAGACATTCGCATTTGTCTTCTCTTGAAGAAATTAGGCTTAGACCTTTTGGTAAAGCTTCCTGCTGTTCCGTATTGTCGTTGAGCACCGTAATAAGGTCTTCCCGAAGCAATGGAATTGGTGTAATTTCTGTAGTTGTTCATGTAAATCATGTTTCCGGCAAAATTCATGACATTCATAAGCATTGCATATTTTCCGTAGAACTCCCAGAAACTGTTACCACTGCTATCCTGTTTCCACTGACCATATTTTTCGTCGCCAACATATTGATATACAGGAGGGGCAGATGTGGTTATTGCATTCCCATTTTTGTCCTTACCCCAAATGGTCATTCCCAAAAAGTTTTCATACTTTTTGTAAAACTCTTCTGAAACAGGAGCCCAGTTGGTAATGGCAACATCCTCTCCTGCAGCCACCTTGTATTTCTGGAAATATTCAGTAAAAAAGTTCCCCTCTTCCTTCATGTCTTCCAGAACAATAATGTAGGAAGGTTTGTCCTTATAGATTCTTTGTAGTTCAAGAAGTGGATTATCTGCCTGATCCGAGCAGGAAGAGACAAGAAGTAAAAGAGTTGAAAGCAGAAGTAATTTCATGAAATGAATCATACTTTTATTGTGTTTAACTGTTTTGGAGTCTATTTTACCGTAGTAGCCTCTCACTGAAAGTATCCTAAACGGAAAGTAAACCTAAATCTCATAATTGACAGGAAAAACCTCTAACTCATTCTCGAAAACGGCGTTGGTTCAGCTTCTTTTCGAGGGTTAGTTTTCGAGTTTCTTTTTCAAAATCTCATTGATAACCTTTGGATTGCCCTTTCCTCGACTTAACTTCATACATTGTCCGACAAGAAAACCAAAGAGTTTTTGCTTACCGTTTCTGTAACCCTCAACTTCCTCCGGGTTATTGACAATAACTTCATCAATCATAGCTTCGAGTTCACCTGAATCTGAGACTTGCACAAGCCCTTTTTCTTCAACAATTTTTTCTGGTTTTTTACCTGTTTTATAGGCTTCTTCAAAAACTGTCTTGGCGATTTTTCCGCTAATTTTGTCGCTTTTAATCAATTGCAAAAGAGAAACAAAATCTTCAGGGCTAATGGGTGATTCCGAAACATTGCGTTCATCTTCCTTTAAAGCTCTGAGAAGTTCAGTCATAACCCAGTTACTGGCAATTTTTCCATCATCAAAGTTTTTCATCATTTGTTCAAAATAAACAGAGAGTTGTTTCGATGAGGTTAAAACTCCTGCATCATATTCCGGTATTTCGTATTGTTGAATAAACCGCTCTTTTTTTGCTGCCGGGAGTTCAGGAAGTTCTTTTCTTAATTCTTCCACCCAACTATCTTCAACGATGAGAGGAGGAAGGTCAGGATCAGGAAAATAACGGTAGTCGTTCGCCTCTTCTTTGCTTCTCATACTTTTTGATTTTCCTTCATTTGCATCCCAAAGTCTTGTTTCCTGAATAACTTTTTCTCCAGACTCCACCAGCTTAATTTGCCTTTCAACCTCGTAATCAATTGCCTTTTTAATATTGTTAAAAGAGTTCATGTTTTTCAGTTCGGCTTTTGTTCCTAATTTAGTCTCTCCTGGTTTTCTAATTGATATATTTGCATCACAACGAAGGGAGCCTTCCTCCATATTGCAGTCAGAAACCTCAAGGTACTCAATGATTTGTTTAAGGTTGGAGAGATACTCTTTTGCCTCATCGGCAGAGCGCAAATCTGGTTCTGAAACAATTTCACAAAGAGGTGTTCCTGTCCTGTTAAGGTCTATATAGCTATAGTCAGGGTTATCAAGATTTTCCCCATGAATTGATTTTCCGGCATCCTCTTCCAGATGAATTCGGGTAATACCAATTTTTTTAGTGCTCCCGTTTGTTCCAATTTCAATAAAGCCGTTCAAACAGAGGGGAAGTTCATATTGTGTAATCTGATATCCCTTTGGAAGGTCGGGATAAAAATAATTTTTTCGTTCAAAAACAGACTTTTTTTCAATTGAGCAGCCAGTAGCGAGTCCCAGATTTATGGCAAGTTCAGCAACTTTTTTGTTAAAAACCGGTAATACTCCGGGAAAACCAAGGCAAATAGGGCAGGTATTTTCATTGGCACTTTTGCCAAAGGTTGTTGAACAACTACAAAAAATTTTACTTTCCGTATTTAATTGGACGTGAACTTCTAGTCCAATAACAACTTCATAATTCATATTTAGTATTGTGTAAAGAGTGATTATTTGTCAGTGATTCGAAAGTTGTCAGCAATTATTTACCACTGAGGACTGTTTAGTTATTACGTAATTTCAAAATCTTTTAAGAAGCTTCATCATATTTTTACCAACGATACTATCAAGAAGACCATCTTCACTACTCTTTTCCGTTACATATTCAATGGCATCTTCAAGAATATCAATTGAATGCAGGATGAGGTCTATTTCACTTTTTTGTAACGCCTGACCACAGGCATGCATTCTTTGCAAATAATTTGTCGTTGCATGAGCCAATGATGATGATTCTTTGAGGTGTGCCAAGTCCATCCGCTGACTAACTTCATTAAACCTCTCATTAAAATCCCCTGTTTTATTTTCAGGAAGTGTGGAACCACATTCTATAAGGTCATTTGCAATACCATTTAATGTCTCTTCAAGCTCCTCAAGCTCTTCTCTGAGGGATGGGTCAATTACTCCATCAC
>JADGAW010000054.1 GCA_015231815.1 Nitrospinota bacterium | reverse complement strand
GGGGAAGTTTTTCCTGAGGTGTCAAATACATCGAAAATACTGCAATAAAGAGAGCAATTGAGTGAAACATCATATATTTAACTCCCGTATTCCACGTTTGCAATGCATGCTCCTCCAGAACATTCTTAAGAGCGTGAGCACCGAAAGCCCCAAAAGCGACCGATAATCCACAGCTAAGTGCGGCAACAGCATACCAATGATTTAATTTCATATTATTTCCTGTTTAACTAATATAGTACCCAAAAATATCTGCCCGCTTTATTGTATAAAATTGGGGGAATATTTTTTGTTTTCAAGCCCCTTTATGGCATCCTAATGAAAATAAAAAAGATAGATTTTACACTACAGCTCTTTTACTCTTGTATAATAATCGCTTTATTTTTTACTACATGAAGATGGAAACTCAATTTAAAAATAAACCGTGGGGTCGGGAAATATGGTTTGCTGCAAATGAAAATTATGCGGGAAAAATTCTTGAAATTAACAAGGGCAAGCGATATTCTTTACAATACCACGAGAAAAAAAGAGAGACTCAATATCTTTTTTCCGGAAAAATATTATTAACTTTTGGAAACTCGAAAGAAAATCTTACCGAAAAAACAATGAACCCCGGGGATAAAGTTGATATTGAACCAGGTTTAATTCACCGGATTGAAGCTCTCGAAGATAGTAAAATTTTTGAAGTTTCAACCCCGGAGCTCAACGATATTGTAAAGTTAGATGACGATTTCGGAAGAAGCGGTAAAGGAAATAATGAAACGTTAGATGAAAAACTCGCTGTAAAAGGTTAAACATTTCTTTAAGATGATACTTATATTCTTCAAAGACAAACCTTGAAGAAACGTGAGAAGTGAATAGTTTTTTGTTGGAAGTTGTTTTTATGTTTTTACTCTTCGCTTATCACTCTTAACGATTTACTCATTACTGAAATTAACATCACCACCTGATGAATAAAGCAATTGCATATATATTTTCTTTTTTCAGCTTTATTTTCTACTCAATTACTACTTTACTCTTACTCTCTGTAACCTTTCTTATTGGATTGTTTTTTTACTTTTCCAGTGAAATTCCACAAATCCCAACAGATTTAAAAAGCATTAACCTTTCCACTCCAACGGAAATTTATTCAGATGACAATATGCTCATCGCTGCGTATGGTACACGCTCGTATATCTCTTTGGACAGGGTCTCTAAATATTTTCAGCAGGCAATTGTAAGTATTGAGGACAACCGTTTTTATGAACACCATGGTATCGATAAGCTTGGTATTATCAGGGCAATGTATATAAATATAAAGAGTAAACGCCTTAAACAAGGGGGCTCTACTATCACTCAACAGTTGGCAAAAAATCTCTTTTTTAGTTTTAAACAAACCTTTAAACGTAAGATTTTGGAAATGATGGCAGCAATTCAATTTGAAGAGATGTTTACAAAGGACGAAATTCTCCAAGCATATTCCAACCAAATATATTTTGGTTCTGGTGCCTACGGAATTGAAGATGCCAGTAAACGTTTTTTTAATAAACATGCTTCTGAACTTACTCTTGGAGAGGCAGCAATGCTTGCCGGGCTCCCAAACGCTCCCTCCATGTTCAATCCGTATCAAAACCTTGAACTTACCAAAAAGAGACAAAAAAAAGTTTTAAGCAGTATGGTTGAAAATGGCTACATCGATACGGATCAAATGAATATCGCTTTAGCAGAACCCCTTGAACTCAACAAAAACTTACGGGCAAGGGTTCAGTACCCTTACTTTGTTGATTATGTTCTGGCAAAAACGGAAAAGATTTTTGGTAAAGACCCCCTCTACTTCGGAGGTTTGAAAATTCATACAACTCTCGACAGAAAATTACAGGAAGTGGCGGAAACAAGTATAAAGGAACAAACAGAATGGGCTGAAAAAGTCATTAATAAAGAAGACTTTACCATTCAAGGTGCTTCTGCCGGAGTTGAACCAAAAACAGGCTATGTTAAGTTTCTTGTTGGAGGAAGGGATTATATTGAAAGTTCATATAACCGGGCTATTTCCTCTAACCGCCAAACAGGTTCTGGCTTTAAGCCGTTTCTCTACTACACTGCAATAGAAAAGCTTAACTATACTCCTGCTACCGTGGTAAGAGACGAAAAAGTAACCTTCAAAATAAAGGGGTCAAAAGATTGGACTCCTCAAAACTATGAAAAAGAGTATTTTGGTGACCTGATTCTTAAAAAGGCACTCATGAAATCCATTAACGTAATCTCGGCAAAATTAATTGATGCTGTAGGTCCTGAGGCGTTAATAGAAAATGCGAGAAAATTTGGTATTCAAAGTGACCTTCAACCTCATCTTTCCCTTGCTTTAGGAACAGCATCGGTTTCGCCCCTGGAAATGGCGGCTGCTTATGCTGTTTTTGCTTCTGAAGGACTCTATGCTGAACCTATCGTTATTAAAAGAATAGAGAGCTTTAACGGTGATGTTCTTCTTGAAAATGTTCCTCGTCCTAAGCGCATGTTTCCACGAGATAAAATCTATTTACTCATTGATATGATGAAGGGGGTCATTGAAGGAGGTACAGGTGCTGGAGCAAAACGATATGGGTTAAAAGTCCCAGCGGCAGGAAAAACCGGAACCTCCAATAATTTCGTTGATTCATGGTTTAACGGTTATACACCAGGACTTTCAATATCAACTTGGCTTGGTGATGATGGAAACAAACCTATGCTTTTTGCCAGAAACAGAGGTATTACCGGAGCAAGTGGTGCTCTACCCATTTGGTCGAAGATAATGGTTGCAGCAACAATGAACAATGCTTATCAGGACTTCCCCATTCCAGAAGGTATTCGTTTTGAAACAGTGAATATCAGAACCGGAATTCCTCAGGAATTAAGTACAAACGAAAATCCTGCATTAAAGGTTGCACTTACAACTGATTCTCTCATTCAACTCCTAAAAAGTTTGGAAAAAGTTGATGAAATTATTGAGGATGATATTGAAAAGGAAACAACAGAGAATTCTTTGAAAGCAGACTAAAGGGCACTTCCGGTAACTCCACACCAATGTCTTTACGAGGCGTTTTTTGCCGAAGAAATCTCGTAATAGTCTACTATGGCGTAATTGTTTCACGATGAAACTGTTCGCAACAATGCCTTTTTTGAGTTTCTGGAGGTTCCCTAAACTATTTTATTGAGAGTTTAAATTTCTACCTATTTTTTGGGAGTAAAAATGGGGTCGTTTTAAAAGGCTTTATGGTATTATAAAACCTTTTTTGTTGCTTATTTTTTATTTATTTTATTATTTTTTAGATAAGGAGATTTTTTATGAAACCCTTCGTTGTCGCTTTATTCACCGGTTTAATTGTTTCAGCAAATGCCTATGCAGGAGATCACGAAAGCAAAGGTCATGAAGTTGCAAAAGAAGTTAATCACTGTGTTGGAGCAGGTCCACAGGCTCCTCGTGACATTGATCTTCTCAGCGGAACTAATCCCGCAATTTTTACTACAGCTCCTTCCATAGAAAACATGGATATCTGCAATGTTCATTTTCACAGAAATGCAGAGCATAAGTCTGCTGCTTATTCAACCTTCGTTGAAGATGGCGACCACTCTGGCTGGGCATGTCAAGCTCCAGCAAAAGGTCGATTAGAGGAAAAACATGCTTCCTATAACGGATGTGAAGGAATTACAGAAGGCGATACAGTTGAAGTTCATTGGGTACATACAAGCTGTGATGTTTCTGCAAAAGGTGCAAAGCCGTTGGGTGGAGGATTAAACGCTTGTTTAACAACAACCTGCTCTAACCCTGAGTTAAGAGTTGTTGCACAGGTTTTTTTACTTCAGAAAAATGGAACATTAAAATTTGTTGAGTCTAAGCCTATTGAAAATAAAGGGCATTCAGTTGTTTACACTGGCTCTACAACCGGAACGTCATACAGCAATGACGACTGCTCACCTTTTCAGGTTACCTGGGATGTTAAAAAAGAATGTGAAACCCTTGATATCGACAGTTTCACTAAATGGTGCAGCGACAACCAATATAAAGAAAACCATGCTCATGGCGTCCGAAAACTGGTTACTTCTGAAACTTTATTAAGTAAAATTTCCAACTAAGAAATAGCTGAACAAAACATAAAAAGCCGTTTGACGAAGTAAATGTCAGACGGCTTTTTTTTTAGTTTTTGACATCTTCTGAACAAAATCAATTGCTTCTTTCCTGCTCTTAAACTCTTTATTGATTTGTCCTTCCCTGATTTTTTTTAAAATTACCGAGAACTTTTTTCCAGGTTTTAATCCCATTTGAATAAGGTCATGCCCTGTTACAAAAGGTGGAGTTTTAAAAAGCTCTTGATATGTACCAAAATAATCTTTCATCAATGCAACCGTTTTAACCTGATAGGTTTCCCGGTCACTGACTGATGAAAGCTCTCCGAGAACTGACAAACGGTCCGCCAGCCCCATTACCGCAATAAAAACAACATCATCTTTTATCCTGTTTTGCCAGTTAACAATAGTTTTCTTTTTTACGCCCTCTTCCAATAAGGCATGAATGTGCCGATGCTCCCTAACAATTGTATATAGCCGGTTACTGTTTTTATTGGAAAGCTTTAACCTGTTTCCCAACTCAATAACCATTTCAGATCCCTTAACATCATGATTTCTAAAGGAAATCTTATTGGTTTCCTGATTCACAGATTTTGTTGAGGGCTTTCCAATATCATGAAATATGCAGGAAAGTTTAAGAATGCTATAAGCATCAGGATGGGAAAGAAGGTTACTGATTTCCTGATGGGTCTCAGGAAAAAAAACTGTAAGTTGATGAATAATATTCTCACAATTCTCAAGGGTCAACAGTGAATGTTCCCAGACATCCAAATGATGATAGCCCTTTTGCTCACACCCTTTCATGGGAATAATTTCTGGAAATATATTCTCCAGCAAACCTGACTTACCCATCTCCCGAATAACCTTGCATGAACTGCTATACTCGAGAATTTTAAACAGTTCTTCCGTAATGCGCTCCACAGAAACTGTTTTGATTTTATTCTTATGAATCCCAATATATTCTGCAGTTCTTTGCTCAATGCTAAAACCATATGTTGCTGCAAATCGGTATGCCCGGAGAAGTCTCAAAGGGTCTGCGACAAAAGCCTCTTCATCAACGGCAATAATTTCCTTGTTTTCTAGAGCTTTTTCACCACCAAAAGGGTCAATGATTTTCCCCAGCTTACCAACATCCTCTACTTCTAGAGCAATTGCATTAAAGGTGAAATCCCGTTTGGATAAATCTTCCTTAATTGACTTTCCTTCACATTCGTTGATGTCAATAAAAAAGGTTTTGTCTGTTTTTTTGACAGCCCTGTAACATTTCTTTACTTTATTATGTCCAAGAGGAAACAGTGAAATTGAAGGGTCTTTTTTTAATTCCCTAACTAAAGAATCAATATTATGCACTACGATATCAATATCCTTAATGTCCTTTTCCAGAAGCATATCCCTAACGGTTCCCCCCACAAGATAAAGTGGGTAAAACGCCTGCGGAATGAGGAAAAGAAAGGAGGCAATCTTTTCTTTATTTAGCTGTTTCGCAAAATTTCTCAACGTAAAAACCTCGTTGTTAATATTATTAAAGCCTTGAATTATAACAGGATATAAGGGGAAAGTATGAAGACGGTTTTTTGTCAATTAAAGTTGGCACGCAATTTGTATATGCTTTTCGACGCGTCATTTTATTATTAACATTATTCATAAGGAGATGAATCATGAGTGAATTAGCTATTAACAGTATTAAAGAATTTGAAAGATGTACTGGTCAGAATTTCGTTACCGTTCAGCATATTGAAGTTATGGGTGACAGCTTTGACATTGCTATTTTCAGCGAAGGCGGAATGCTTTTTGTTGAATAAAAATATGATAAATTGAGCGGGGAAAGGATTAAAGATTTTTAAGCCCTTTCCCCATAAAGCTTTATAGCAGGAATTTCTTTCATCTTTTGTAAAATACCTCATACATGTTACATCAATCAAAAAGGTATGATTAAAAAATTCCTCGACCACCTCCGGTTTAACAGAAACTATTCAGAAGAAACCATTCGAAGTTATTCAACAGACCTTAAACAGCTTGAAAAATTTATAAAAGAGAAGAGTATTAGCTGCTTTACTAAGGCTGACGCACAAAACCTGCGGGAATTTACCGCATTTCTTTTTAAGCAAAAATACGGAAAGACAACTATCAGACGAAAAATTTCCACTTTAAAATCCTTTTATAAGTATTTAGTGAGAAATGCATATATTTCCAATAACCCAACAGATACCCTCCTCATTCCCAAAAAAGAGAAAAAACTGCCTAACACCTACACCGTTGACGGAGTTTTCAGGCTCTTGGATTCAATTGACACTCAAACCTTTAAGGGGAAATTGCACAAAGCCTTACTGGAGTTGATGTACAGTTGTGGCTTGAGGGTGAGCGAAGTAAGTAATGCTGAAATTAATGGTTTTGATTTCAATAAAGGTTACCTCAGAATAATTGGAAAAGGAAACAAGGAAAGAATGATTCCTGTCGGGGAGAAATCTATCCAGGCTATTCGTGACTATTTGGAAGCACCAGAATATTTACAGGTGAGATCAAAGGTAAAATCTAGACCCATCCCCCTTTTTATTAATGAAGCAGGGAGAAAGGTTAATACAAAATATATTTATAACCTCGTTAAAAAACAATCAATGCTTTCTGGTAATGGACTGGAATTATCACCCCATTCCGTGAGGCATTCATTTGCAACACACCTCTTAAATAACGGGGCAGACCTACGTTCCATTCAGGAGATGCTCGGTCATTCATCCCTTTCCACGACACAGCAATATACCCACCTGAACGTAAATAAACTTATGGATGTTTACGACAAGGCTCACCCCTTTAGCAAGAAATAAATATCCCGGGAATCAAGTATGGTTCTCAGCGATAGTGTATGATAGATTAATTGTAATTTTATTGGTTTTCATCGAGGGTTCTTTCCTTTTCAGAAATGAAAAGAAAAGCCATACATCGCCTCTATTAATTTAGATAAATACTCATATCAAAATGTTTTTATTTAACCATAAGGAAAATCCACATTTTGAGGCTGCAGTCATAAGTTTAGTTTTATTAATAGCCAACCTTCTTGTTTTCTATTTTCAGCAGCCAGACGTATCTGGAATAAATATTAAAACACCTTGGGATCAAGCTCAGTATATAAATATGGCGAAGGTTATTGCCAACGGAACATTAGACGATACAAACTATACCTTTGGACTTGGATATCCTCTTCTCGCTGCTCCCTTTACAGGAATAACTTCCCAGCCTTTTTTAATTGCCAACTCCATACTATATTTTTTTACGATATTCTTTTTCTTTCAGTTTTTGAGTATTCTTACGAATAAATTTATTTCCCTTATATCCCTTATTACCGTTTCAGCATATATACCTTTTACTCAATATACTCTAACGGAGCCATGGAGTAATAGTGTAACAATTTGCTGCATTGCCACTGTTACCTATTTAGTCTATACACAAAAAATACTTAACCGGAGAACTTCATTGATTCTGGGTTTTCTCATCGGTTGGACATTTTTAACCCGATATATCGATGCAGCAACTGTCGGACTGATTACAATCCCGTCAATCATTGCCTCCATAAAATATTACATAAAAAAACCGAATTACCTCATGCGGATTTTGGCTCCATATGTTTTAGGAATTATCACTCTTGTGTTCCTCACCTTTTATTCTCATAAGGTAATCTTTGGTGATTACTTTACGACCCCTTATAAATCTCATATTAGTAATTATGAATCGAAGGTCAGCGATCAAAATATTTCAACACATAACATAAACCACTCAATACCAAACCTTTACGGAGCATATATAGATACTTCAATCTTTCATTACCCCCAAAGACCTATTCTTCTCTATATTCCCATTATGTTTTTTGCCTTAATTGGAATGGGTCTTCTTATTATGAGAGAAAAACGTTACGAGCAGTTTTTTTTGCTCTGGATAGGAGTGGTTTTTATTATCACAAATCTTTTTTATGGTTCATACTATCTTACCCCCACAAAATTACGATTTGACTCTTACCGTTATGTCGCAGGCTGGTATCCATTGCTTACTGCTACTGGTTTTTATGCTATCTATCGATTCATAACCTTTTATAAAAACAGTAAAAAGGAAAATAGCGCTATTGTTCTCCTTATCCTTATAACTGTTTCAATACTGTATAGTTGGCATCAAATAACCATTAACTCAAAATATTTCGCAAATTACCAAAGAAAACATGAATATAAAAAAATGAAAGCGAAATATAAAGGAAAAATGGAATTAAAAAAAATAGCTGTTGCTCCGACAGTGAATCCAGTGAAAATTATTGCAAGCATCAATAATAAAGAAGCACCATTTGCTGTGGATAAAAAACTTGCAACCTCTTGGAAAACAACAAATAATGATATTTCTGAAGCTCATATAGACTTCATATTTAAGAAGCCTAAAAAACTTTTTGCTCTGCAAGCAGTGTCATTAAATATGCCATCATTTTGGTCGCACGGGATTGAAATATTTGGTAAAAACATTGATGGGTCCTGGAATAAGCTCTATTATTTAGGAGCTGGAAAAAAGGACACCTTTGTAGCTCTCATATATGAGTCTTACCGTAAAGAATATATTGGATATCGCATACTATCTAAAGGAGAAATTTTACACTCAAGCTGGGTTATCAATGAAGCAACCTTTTATCCCGTTTTCTAATGTTTGTTCATCAAAAGATTAATGATATGAGTTACTTTATTTTTATATCAGTAGGTGAGTATAAAAGTATCGATAAAGTAAAATGAGCATTTTTAATGAATAAATCATGGCAAAACTATCTGTAGAAGGAAAAAACTATATCTATAAAAGCTGTCCGCTTTGTAATGGAAGCAGCTTTAAGCCCTTTCTCCTTCAGGGAGGAATGGATATCGTCAAATGCACTTGGTGCTCCATGGTTTTTAAAAACCCCCAGCCAACAGAGAAATTTCTTGAAGAAAACATAAATTTTGAGGAAAGCCAAAAGCGGGAAATAAAAGATTGTAACGCAATGAACAAAGCAATATTGCAGGAAATTAAAAAAACAGGACAAAAAAACCTTTCTCTGCTTGATATTGACTGCTGTGATTCCCGCCTGTTAAGTGATTTGTCACTTGAGGGAGTTGATGTTCACTCAGTTGTGAGAAACAGTGACATTGCTGAGTCACTGAAAGAAGAGACAGGATTGAAAAGTATTACCGTTGGAAATTTTGATGAAATAAGTTTTTCCCGAAAGGAAATAGATGTAGTTCTCTGCCGTTTTTCTTTTGAACGCTCCTTTAATCCACGGGAAACCCTTATGGTTGCACACCGACTTTTAAAGGAAAATGGAAGGATTATTATTGTTACCAACAACCTCTTGAACCGTCGAATGACTGGAAAAATCTGGAAGGGGTTTTCTATTCCAGAACAACTTTTTTATTATTCTCCCTCTTCCTTAAGAGCAATTTTGAGCGAGGGTCGGTTTTCTTTTAATAAAGTGTTGTCGTATCCCAATTTTATAGTAAAGAATAAGGTCATTTCTCAAGTTAACACCTTAGCGGCAAATGTTTCTGGTCTAGGGTATTACCTTATTGCCACCGGATTGAAAAGAACGATAAACCTGAAATTAACCGACTTAAAGAAAAATGAGTCCAGTGTTTTTGTTTTTGCAAAACCTCAGGTTACACAAAAAAATATGAAGGAAAAAATTGATTAACATGGATTAAGCTCTGAAAATTACATGAAGAGCTTCGCTTTAGACCCTTTTAACGGTTTACCTTTATTCAACGTTGAGTTCTTCCTCTGAACCCTCAACAAGATTTTGGGGCAGTGATTTATTGGATTTAACTCCCAACTCCTTGAGTTCCTGTGCTCTTTTTACGAGGTTACCTTTTCCAGTGGTTAACTTGTTCATGGAAAGATCGTAGCTTTTCTTTGTTGTCTCAAGCTTTCTTCCAACATCATTGAGGTCTTCCACCAAGGCAACAAATTTATCATATAAATCACCACTTTTTTTTGCTATTTCAAGAGCATTTTTATTTTGGTACTCCTGTTTCCAAATACTTTCAATGAGCTTCAGTACTGCAATAAGGTTAGTCTGACTTATAAGAATGATTTTTTTGTTGTATGAGTAGTTCCATAAATTATTGTCTGCTTGAATTGCCAGAAGAAATGCTGGCTCAACAGGCAGGAAAATAATGACAAAGTCCAGAGTTTTTAACTCCTTGATGTCATGATAGTTTTTTTCGCTTAATCCATCAATATGCTTTTTAATTGAAAGAAGATGTTCTTTCAGATACCTTTTTTTATCCTCCTCATCGTCTGCTGAACAATATTTTTCGTAGGCAGTTAACGACACCTTGCAGTCAATAATGATACTTCTTTCTCCCGGACAATGAATGACAATATCTGGTTGAACTTTTACCCCGTTATCATTGTTATAGGAAGGCTGAACAAAATATTCTCTTCCTTTTACCAATCCCGAATTTTCCAGAATATTTTCCAAAACAACTTCGCCCCAGTTTCCCTGTGCTTTTGAATCGCCTTTTAAGGCTTTGGTTAAGTTATTCGCTTCTTTACTCATTTGCTGGTTTAAATCGGCAAGGTTTTTAATTTCCGTAAGAAGTGTTGCCCGTTCTTTAATATCATTTTCGTGACTGTCCTCGACTTTTTTCTTAAACTCATTTATCTTTTCATTCAGCGGTTTTAGTATTTGGTCAATGTTGGTTTTATTTTGTTCAGTAAACTTCTTGGATTTTTCTTCAAGAATTTTATTTGCCAGATTTTCAAACTCGACGGAAAATTGTTTTCTAAGGTTTTCAGTTTCTTCTTTTTGAAAGGTTATTTTTTCCTTGAGATAGTTTGCCTCCCCTGTTTTTTCCGCTAGTTTTGTGTTGAGTTCGTTGATGCTTTTTTCTTTTTCATCCAGTTTTTTTTCTGGTTTGGCAGGCTCCTTTTTCTTGTCCTTTTTAACCTCTTTTTTGGCAGTTTCTTTTTTAGTTTTTTTATCATCACTGTCTTGCTTTTTTTTATCTTCTACTACCTCTTTTTCTTCATCATCTCATCCTTTAAGTATCTGCTCAGCTGTTGGAAGCTCTCAGTCCTCTTTGTCTATTCAACTGTCTACAGAGTCTGTCTCATCTATATCATCTTCTATCTCTTCTT
>JADGAW010000053.1 GCA_015231815.1 Nitrospinota bacterium | reverse complement strand
TGCTTGCGGTAATGCTTCTGGACAATGCAATAGAAAGCTGCGATAAAAAAGAAAAAATTGTCCGGTTTACCACCATCAACAAATTAACGGACAAATGTTTTTCTGTTTCTGATAACGGTGATGGAATTAACGAATCAGAGAGATTTAAAATTTTTGAACCCTTTTTCACCACAAAAGAAAAAAAACAGGGACTTTCCCTTGCTCTTCTTCATCAAGTAGTCAACAAAAAAGGTGGACGGGTAAAAGTGAGAACCTCAAAACTTGGTGGCGCTAAGTTTACCATTTGCTTTCCTGTGGAGGGCGTATGAGCGACTTAAATAAACGGGCGATAGACGCCATTTTTAATATTTCATCTTGTTTTGGGAAAGATAAACACCCTAACTTGATTTTGCAGGAAATTCTTGAAGCTCTTGAAACAACACTTGATTACCGAAAAGGTATGGTCACGATGATCGACCCCGATTCCGGTGACATTTTGATTGAAGCAGCTCAGGGTATTGATAAAAAATTGTGGTCTGATATTCGTTACCGCAAAGGTGAAGGCATAACGGGAATTATTATGGATTCTGGAGAATCCCTCGCAATTCCTTTAGTGGGAAAAGACCCGAGGTTTGTTCACAGGTTGGGTATTTATAATCCCGAATCTGCATTTGTTGGCGTACCCATTGTCATAGAGGAAAAAATCATTGGTTCTCTTGGTTTTACCATCGACCCGGCTGAGCGATATCAACTGAGCAAGCATGAAATGATTGCCCGTCTTTTTGCCAACCTTATTGGTGGAGTAATGTCACGGCTTTTAAAGGCAGAAAAAGAAAAAGAAGATATTATTCGGGAAAAGGACAAGCTTCATTACGAGCTCAAGGGAAAAATGCGTGTCGATAACATGGTTGGAACCAGCAAAGTTATGCGGGCAGTTTTTGAAAATATTCAGCAGGTAGCAAAATGGAACACTCCTGTTTTAGTTCGTGGAGAGTCTGGGACAGGAAAGGAGCTTGTTGCAAAGGGAATTCATTATCAAAGTCTTCGGAGCGAAGGACCTTTTGTCAAGATGAACTGTGCAGCCTTACCGGACAATTTAATTGAAAGCGAACTCTTTGGATATGAAAAAGGTGCGTTTACCGGAGCAGTTGCAAGAAAACCAGGACGTTTTGAGCTTGCCCACAAAGGAACTTTATTTCTTGATGAAGTTGGCGATACAAGCCCTGCATTTCAGGCTAAGCTTCTTCGCGTTTTGCAGGAGGGTCAGTTTGAACGACTTGGTGGTACCCAGACCATAACGGTTGATGTCAGAATTATTGCTGCAACAAACGTAAATCTTGAACAGGCGGTTTCAGAAAATAAGTTTCGTGAAGATCTCTACTATCGCCTTAACGTCATGCCCATATTTTTAATGCCGTTACGGGAAAGAAAGGAAGATATTCCCTACCTTGTGGACCATTTTTTAAAGCAACTGGAAAAAGAAAGTGGAAGGAAGTTCTCCATAGATGCTGAAGCACTGAACACCCTTGAACAATGTGATTGGAAGGGAAACGTCCGGGAACTTGAAAACTGTGTGCAACGTTCAGCAGTTACCAGTAAGGGTGACGTGATAAAAAACAATAATATCCCCTGCTCTACCAATCAATGTTTTAACCGGTTATTGCATAACGGTGGTTGCGGAGCAGCAACCCCTACTGCAGTTACCAAACCCTCTGTCGCAAGCGATAACAACGAAACCAAACTTGAAGAAATAGCCAACGAACGGGATCGGGTTATTGCAGCTCTTGACAGAAGCGGATGGGTGCAAGCAAAAGCAGCGCGGCTTTTAAATATGACCCCCCGGCAAATTGCTTACAGAATTATTAAGTTAAACATTGAGGTTAAGAGTCTTTAACCAATAAACCACTAAGACACTAAGTATTAAAAGAGTTAAAACATTAAATGATTAGTTTCTTTAAGATGAAGGGTTGAAATAATGAAAGATTCTTGGATTTACACGATTACACGTTCTTTTTCTAAATGACTAAGTAATGAAAAATGAAACATCTTATCAACATATTTTTCATTGTATGGCTCATGGCAGAAATTGCGTCGGCAGAAACTATTTCCATAGCGGTCTCTGCAAATATGCGGGATGCGTTTACCGAGCTGCAACAATCTTTTGAGAAAAGAAGCGGTCATACGGTAAAAGCAGTAATTGCATCATCGGGAAAACTAACTGCGCAGATTAAAAACGGAGCACCATACGATATTTTTCTTGCAGCCAATATGAAATATCCGGAATCTCTTTATGCATCAGGGATTGGAAGAGATAAACCAACTGTTTATGCCTACGGTTCCCTTATTTTGTGGAGCAAAAAAAAGCTTCTTTCAATTGATGAACTCTCAAACAGTACAATAGCAAAAATTGCTCTGGCAAACCCAAGGTTCGCCCCTTACGGTATTGCAAGTATACAAGTATTAGAAGGGAATAAAGCTTGGAAAGATATTGAGAGAAAATTTATTTACGGTAACTCAATTTCTCAGGTAAACAGCTATATTTTTTCTGGCTCTGTTGATGCTGCTTTTACTTCAAAATCGTCGATACACTCGGAAGTCATTAAGAAGAAAGGCTTTTGGATTGAAATAAATAAAAGCTACACCCCTATAGCTCAAGGAGTTCTAGTAATTAACGATAAAACTGGCTGCAAGGATTTTATGAGCTTTCTTTTCTCTGATGAGGGCAAGGAGCTTTTAAAAAAATTCAGCTACACAACCTTATGATATGAACACAATACAAGGAACAATATCTGAAATCAGGTACTCCGGTGAAATGTACCTCGTTGATGTTCATGTTGGTAAGGATGTTACCCTTACGGCAATTGCTGTTGGAGCTGAAGAAGGCGAGGAAATGTTAAAAAAAGGAGATAACGTGACCTTATGCTTTAAATCTACTGAGCTTTCGATAGCAAAAAATATGTCCGGTGAGGTAAGTTTACGAAACCGTCTTCCTTCAATTGTTACGAAGGTTAAAACTGGAGAGTTGCTTTGTCAGATAACTCTCGATTTTATTGGGAACAGCATAAACTCGATTATAACCAAACGCTCTGCTGAACGAATTGGCGTAAAAACAGGAGATACGGTTACAGGTCTTATTAAAGCAAATGAAGTAATTTTGCTGGAAAAGAACGATTTACTACAACAGGAAAGTTTTTAATAGAACTTAAGTCCCTATGGGTCGATTTGTTTAATCACACTAATTGAAAAAAATGGAACTGGATTTACAACCTTTACTTCTCACCTTTAAGCTTGCGACGATCAGCTCGTTATTGCTTCTTTTGCTTGGAACAATAATCGCCTGTTGGCTTGCAAATGGAAGGGGAAAAATATATCTTACCGGTGAAATCCTTGTAGCATTGCCACTGATCTTACCCCCGTCAGTTCTAGGGTTTTACTTGTTGCTGCTTTTTAGTCCTGAGAGCCTTACTGGACAAATTATTGAGTCGTTAACGGGATTAAGGCTTCTGTTTAGTTTTGAAGGACTTATTGCCGCATCGGTTATTGCTACCCTGCCCTTTATGGTTTTTCCTGTTAAATCGGGAATAGAAAACCTTCCGGTTTCGTTACGGGAGGCTTCAGCAACCCTTGGGAAATCAACCTTTACTACAAGCTTGAGAGTATTGCTTCCCAATATTAAGCCATCATTATTGGCAGGATTTGTTTTGTCATTTGCTCATGTGGTGGGAGAATTTGGGGTTGTATTAATGATTGGCGGCGGAATTCCTGGTGAAACAAAGGTGGCTTCCATAGCTCTCTACGATGAGGTGGAGGCATTAAATTACGGAACCGCCCACTTTTATGCCCTCGGACTCTTTACCGTCACCTTTTTGGTGCTGGTTTTTGTTTATTTCTACAACAAAAGAAGTTTGTTAAAAGGTTTTTAAATGTTCATTTTCTTTGTCGAAAGAAAACGAACCAAAAGAACGATCCTCTGGATTTACAACCCTTTGGGTTCCTTTTTAATTAATAAAATAAACTTTCAAGGCTGTGAACTCGCTAAGAATCGCTCAAACAAACAGCCTTAAACGGAAAGTATATTTTTTAACTAAAAAGTTGTAAATAAAAGAGGAAAACAAGGATATTATTTTAAAAACTCTCTTTATTTTGATTTGTTTTCTTTGGACAAGCAAAGAAAACGAACAAAATGAATTAAAACAGGAGCAAGTAAATGATTCGGATAGATATAAGAAAGAAACTGATGACAGCTGAAGGAAAGCGTGAGTTGTCGGTTTCCCTTGAGATTGAAAAAGGTGAGTTCACCACCCTTTTTGGAAAGTCCGGTGCTGGAAAGACAACCCTCCTGCGCATCATAGCCGGACTAACGGAACCCGACGAAGGGATTTTGACCGTTAACGGCGAGACATGGATTGACACCGCAAAGGACATTTCACTTCCGGCAAAAAAGCGAAAGACAGGCTTTGTTTTTCAGGACTACGCCCTTTTCCCCAATATGAGCGTAAAGGAAAACCTTGAGTTTGCATGTGAAAAACAGGACGACAGAAGAAAAGTTGATGAACTGATGGAAATGATGTCTCTTGCTGAGCTCAAGGACAGAAAACCAGGCCAGCTTTCCGGTGGTCAACAGCAGAGGGTCGCTTTGGCACGAGCTTTAATAAGAAATCCTGAGGTTTTGTTGCTGGACGAACCGCTTTCAGCTCTTGACCATGAAACCCGACAAAAACTTCAAAACGAGATCATAAACCTCCACAAATATTTTTCACCAACGGTTATTATGGTGAGTCACGATATTGGAGAAGTTTATAAATTATCGAAAAAGGTTTTTTGCCTTGAGGAAGGGCTTATTACAAAATCAGGTACTCCGTCAGAAGTCTTCAACAACAAAAAAATGCGAGGACGTTTTCAATTAATGGGGGAAGTACTTGAAATTGTTCCCAGCGACATTGTTTTCGAGGTTTCCCTTCTTATTGGCAACCACTTCACCCGTGTCCTCGCAACCGAGGACGAGGTCAAAGACCTCCAAGCCGGTGACCGTGTTTTCCTTCTCTCCAAAGCCTTCAACCCCATCCTCATTAAAACAAATTAATGATGAGTTAGTTACTTGAGGTTCTTATCAACAGGAAAAGCAGAAACAGATTTTGTGACTGGTTCCATTTTGGTTGAAAAAGTGAGAAGGGTTGAGGAATCTCATACCTCAGAATCGTCTCGGCTATACTCATGGAGACTGATGAAACCTAACAAACAGGAAAAGCCTATCTCAACATGAAAATGAGGAAGAATAAAAACTACGCTAAAATGGAAAGAAACAGAATTTACTGAAAAATTGTTTCTTAATCACGGTTTCTCTCCCATCAATATGAGTTTATCTATGATAATATAGAAAAAACACAAAAGGAGATAAAAATGGTTGTCAAGGAACTCGCAATAAAGGCGATGCAAGGCTTGCCGCAGAATGCCACCATAGATGACGCGATGGAAAGACTTTACCTGATTCACAAGGTGGAGCGGGGAATACAACAGGCAGATGCGGGCAAAACGGTCACCCAAGAGGAAGCCAAAAAAAGAATGGAGAAGTGGTTAAAGTAATTTGGTCAGAACAAGCCCTTGATGACGTAGAATCCATTTGTTTCTTTATCTCTCGCGACTCCATCCAATATGCCAAATCATTTGCTGCAAAAGCTTTTGAAGCGGCGGACCAGCTTGCCCTCTTTCCCAAACATGGCAGAAAAGTACCCGAAATAAATAAAGAGGAAATTCGAGAAGTTATTTTAGGGAATTACAGAATCATTCACCGTGTAACTGCAACAAAAGTAGTGATTCTAACCATTCATCATGGGGCAAGATTGCTTGACACAGCAAAGCTCGATTGAGCTTCCCCTTTATGCCATGTCATTTTCATTACGAGTCATTCAAACTGTTTTCCTCAGTTCTTCGGCAAGGGCGGAAAGGTTGATGACCTCGATGTCCGCCGCCAAGGGATAATGATTCCCCGAAGTGACTGAAAGATTCCCGGTTTCCTCTGGATTTCATCAAGGATCACCAGTTTTTCCCCGAACTGCTGGAGATATAGTTCAGGATTTATGAGTTTCGCCATATCAGTGGTGGACTCAAGGTCGAAATATACCGATGGCCGTTGTGCCGCTATCTGCAAAGCAAGGGTTGTTTTTCCCGCCTGTCTCGGCCCTAAAAGACCGACCATCGCCTGATGCTCAAGCATCTTTTCGATGTTTTTCTGTAATTGTCTTGCTATATGTCATGTTAGATTTGCAAGGTTTAAATGGGGAAATATTCATAAAAAGGGTAAGCAACACTATTCAAAACTCCGGCAATGATAGTATCAGTGATACTATCATTGGGAGCAAAAAATTGTTTTAACAAAATCAATAATGCGTTTGTCTAACCAGAAATAGTGTTCCATTCATTGGTGATTTTTTCCACCAAACTTTCAGGCTTAACTGAGGCAAAATCCATGTCAAAGGGATAATCTTCCTGTCCAGAAAGATTGTTTCTATAGGTTCTTACCTTGGAGTAAGGTTTTGCAAAAGCAAGAAGAAACTTTTCTGCAGCCTTTAAGTCCATGTTCCACTTTTCCATTAAATCCGGTGCGATGGAGAATTTAACGGAAAAGACCTTGTTTCCTTCAAGACTAATAACGCTCTTGAGAGAAGATCCGCTTCCATTTAGCGGTGTTAATTCAGCAGAAAATATTTTTCCATTAATATCGTACGTGATTGTTTCCAAAGATGACATCGGTGCCTCCAAAAAAAATTAGTAAAAATAATGTTGATTCAAAAATACTTGTTGGTTCAACGGTTTTAAACATCAGGTTCAGTAAAAATAATTAAACCAGCCAAGAGTTCATTAAAATAAAATGCTCAACAGAACATGTGAGCATTGCATGTACTTAAATCCTTAAACCATGCCTTTCACATCCGCAAATTAAACAGCTCGGGTCTTTATGTAATTTAAAATGCCTCAGCTTCATAGTTTCCATATTGAGGGAAATTAACGTTTCGTCAACCTCTCCGTAACCCGACAAAAATTTAATTGCAATCATTGCTGCCATCGAGCCAATGGTGTGAGACACAGCACCAAAGACAGAAAACCCAAAAGGATCCCAGTCCTGTGGGTTTTCAGGATACAAACAGTTCAGGCAGCCTGTTTTTTCCGGAACAAATAAGGCAGCCTGAGACTCCATTCCGTTCATTGCCGCAAAAAGCAACGGAATATTTTTGGTTACGGCAAAGGTGTTTAATATTTTTCTTTCAGGAAAGTTGTGACGAGCGTCGATAATTAAATCAACTCCATCGCATATTTCCTCTAAAACCTTTTCTGTTACCGCTTTGTCGTGGGCTTCTATTTGCACCAGACTGCTTATTTCCTTTAACCGTTCAGAAGCTAGAAGTGCCCTTGATATACCAACACCATTTTCACCCATAAGGGTTTGACGGTTGAGGTCTGGCTCTTCCAAAACACCATAATGGATTATTTCCAGTCTTCCAATTCCGGCACAAACCAAACCATGTGCAATTGCTCCTCCGAGTCCGCCAACTCCAGCAATCAACACTTTAGCGTTTCTTAGCTTCAACTGGTTTTTTTCGGTAAATCCTGGATGACTTAATTGTCGGGCGTACCGGATTTTTTCTTCTTTCAACATGTTTACACTATTTAAGTCGTCCATCGTACTTAAAAATCCCTCAAACATCCTTTAAATAAAAGAGGTTTAAGGGATAGAGGCCATCCATTAAAATGAGAGAAGACTATGAGACAGATAATAATGTGCCTCTACTATTCACTTACAAATAGGACAATCCTGTTTTAATTAACTCTTTGTCATTAACAATTCCTTTATGCCTTGCGGCAATCTTTCGAACTTTCTGCAAAATTGGCTTTACCGATTTAGGTGGAAGAATATAGCCAAGGTCTGCAAACTTTGCCAAAAGAGCACTTTTTCCTGAATGCTTTCCGATAACAAAACTTCTTGTAGCTCCAACCATTTCAGGCGCAAATGGCTCGTATGTTCGAGGATCTTTTATCATCCCGTCAACATGAATTCCTGATTCATGACAAAAGACCTTTTCTCCGACAATACTTTTTGAGTCGGGAAGTTTTCTATGGGAAGCCTTGGAAACATAATCTGCCATGCCCTTTAGTTTTTGAGTGTTAACTCCTGTTTTATAGCCGAGAGCCATTTCCAGAGCCATCACAACCTCTTCAAGTGGAGCGTTTCCTGCTCGCTCACCAAGACCCATAATTGTTGTATCGATATAATGTGCTCCCGCCTTTGCTCCAGCAAGTGCGTTGGCGGTTGCAAGTCCGAAATCATTGTGGGTATGCACTTCAACAGGAATATTCAGTTGAGGAACAATTATTTCCAGAGTTTCCCGAAGGGTAAACGGGTCTGATATTCCAACAGTATCGCAGTAACGAACCCTTGCTGCTCCGGCTTTTTCCGCTGTTTTAAAAAATGTTACCAGAAAATCAGGTTCTGCTCGTGTTGCGTCCTCTGCTCCAACGCTAAGAACAGCATTTTTTTCTTTAACATAATGGCATATTTCCTCAAGTTTTTTTAATACCCAGATCGGAGTTTTTCCCAGCTTTTTTTCAATCATTAAAAGAGAAACCGGAAGAGAAACATGAATATTTCTTGCCCCGATGGAAAGAGAGTAATCAATATCCTCTTTTACAGCACGGTTCCAAGTAATAATTTCTGCCTTGAGATTCATGGAAAGCATTTCCTTCAAGGTTTTTCTCTCTTCTTTTCCCATTGCAGGAGTTCCTGCTTCAATGTAATGAACTCCGGCTTCACTGAGCATTTTTGCGATATGCAACTTTTCTTTATGTGAAAATGCAACGCCGGGGGTTTGTTCACCATCCCTAAGAGTTGTATCAATTATGTAAACCATTTTGTCTCCTTTGTCAGGCTACTTTTTTTGCGTTCATCGTTAAAGGAAGCTTTGGTGTTTCTTCCATTGGTTCTATGTAAAGCTTCATACCGCCCTGAATTTCTATCGTTCCACCAAAAACATGATCCGGGTCAGTTGCAATAACGTTTGCCTCTAAATCTTTTTTAGGAATGTAAACCGATAAGGTTTCTCCAACTTTTCTTACAATTACTTTCATATTTTTATCCTTTTGTTAAGTCGCCCCTACAGGGCTGATTGTTATTTCTTTTATTACCTAGGGGTTTGCCCTAGGCTGTGTTAATCCAGCCCTTCAGGCTGAGCACTTTTAATTTATACATCTCATTTTTTTGTGTCATCTCTTTTGAGAAAAGACATCCTGTGCTTTGGGTTGATTGTTTGAGCCGCCCTTTGGCGAGTTCTCAACCCTGCAGGATTGGTTTTCTCGAAAGAAATGTTTCCCGTAGGGACGCAAAAACAGAGGCTCTTTTCTTTTGCTTCGTTTTCTTTGGAGAAGCAAAGAAAATGAAGAAGGTCTTTACGAAAAAAACGCCTTTTTACGTTCAACATCCCCCGTCATTCTGGGGAATGAATACCACATTGGCGAGGCTAAAGCCTCGCACTACGAGAATAATTTTTTACGAATCACTATTAACCGCTTCATCCTCATCAAAGGCAGATTTTGGTTTAATACCGGAAGCAAGTTTTTCAGCGGCGATTTTCACGGCTTCCTCAATTTTCATGTAAGCAACATCGGTTACCGGAAGAACACCTCTTTTTTCCAGTTCACGATGAGGAGTGTATCCAACCATTGCTGTCACAACTGCATTACAATCGCCTATCGTGTTCAGGATATTTTCCAGTGCTGCTTTTTTATCGCCGCAGGTTTCATCACCATCACAGTAATGGTCAGGAACTTTTCTTACGTTAATGAGTCCCGGAACACCATCTTTTATTCGATAAATATAAAATTCCTTTGCATGTCCAAAATGTTCGTTTACCACCCCTTGACCTTTAGTACAAACAGCGATCAGGTAATCATCTTTACCCGTAAGCTTGATATTTTGTTGGTGAGGCAGCTTTACTTTTTGAGTTGGCATTTTCTTTCTCATTTCATTTACCTCCTCTTTCCATTGCTGACGTTTTTCAAGTCCATTATCGTTTGGCAACTGATTTACCTGAAGTTTATTTTTTTCGTACTCCCCAAACTTATCCTGCCCCAGAAGACCAACTGCATCTGCCCGACATTGACGGCAATGAGCCATTTGCTTGAGGTCACCACAACTTTCCCGAACAATTTCCAGTTCCTTTGGATGAGGTTCCGGCCAGTTTTGAAGTCCGAACTCAGTTCCATGCTCCGGCTTTGAAATAAGTGGCATAATATTGTGCATAAAAGCTCCCATAAGCTTTAACTTTTTAGAAATTGTTGGGAGTTCCTGGTCGTTTAACCCGGGAATAAGGAGAGAGTTAACTTTCACCAACACTCCTTTTGTCGCAAGTTTTCGAATACCTTCCTGTTGACGTTGAAGAAAATATTCCATATCTTCAAGAGAGTCTTTTTTCTTTTTGTCGATAATCACCCATTTGTATATTTTTTGAGCGGTTGCGGCATTAAAGGTATTTACCGTTACGGTTACATGGTCAATTCCCAAGCGAACAATTTCATCAACGTGATCAGGCAAAGCCAGTCCGTTTGTTGAAAGACAAAGCTTTAGGTCGGGAAATTTCTCGTGAATGAGCGACATCGTTTTAAAGGTACGCTTAGGGTTTGCCAATGCGTCTCCCGGTCCAGCAATACCAATAACAGAAAGCTGCTTGAGGTTTTCAGCTGCGTAATAAACCTTTTGTAATGCCTCTTCTGGTTTAAGTCGTTCGCTGACCACACCAGGTCTGCTTTCGTTGGCACAATCATATTTTCTGTTGCAGTAATTGCACTGGATATTACAGGCAGGAGCAACAGGCAAATGCATTCGGGCAAAAAAATGGTGTGCTTTTTCCGAATAACAGGGATGATTATCTATTTTTTCATTTATTTCACTTCCACAAGCCATAATAGTTCCTTTCAATTGATTCACTCATCAGTAATGAGTAAAGAGTGAAACGTGAGCAGTAAAGAGTGAGCAGTTATTTTTAACTTTTTTTCTTTACTCATCACACATAACTCATTACTCCGTACGTTATTTGCTTTTATAATGAGCAATGGAAATGCCGGGAAATCCAATTAAGGGTATTTTCCTTTAAAAACAAACAGTTGCACTTTTTTATCATTCAGCTTGGTTTGTAACATTAACGACACTTTGTAAGGTTTGCTACATGAAAGGTTTTCGCTACAATCAC
>JADGAW010000052.1 GCA_015231815.1 Nitrospinota bacterium | reverse complement strand
TTTGATAATCAACAATGCTTTGGGCAACCATGAGAACAGTGTTTTTTCTCTGCTCAATACATTTAATAAACCAACTTGCCTCTTTTCTTTTTTCCTGTAAAAACTCCTTCTCAAGTTTTGTGGCAGATTTGCTCTCAAGAACACCGTTATAGTTATCAGAAACACCAAGAAAGGGTAAGTCATCGTTATTTAAATAAACAACAAAATCATCCTGGTTTCTTACCACGGTTACCTCTGGAGTAATATAATCAATATTTTCCGCTGAATAGCTTAACCCGGGCTTGGGGTCGAGGGACTTAATTAAATTGAAAGCCTCAACAATTTCGTCCATATCGCATTCCAAGGTAGAAGCCAACTTTTTCAGATTTTTCGGAGAAAGTTCCTCAAGGTAATTACTGATAAGAACACTTGCCAACTCTGCCATATCGTGATATGGTTCCAGTTGCAACAGAAAACATTCTTGCAAATTCCGAGCTCCAATACCTGAGGGGTCGAAGGTTTGTATTAACTTTAATACATTCAAAACCTTTCCTGGAGGCTGATTAATTCTTTCTGTTATTTCTTCCAAAGGAGTTTCGAGGTAACCCTCATCATTAATTTCTCCAATAATTTCTGTTCCAATGTCCTTGGTAATTTCATCTTTTGACATCATGGTTAATTGCTCAAGAAGATGGTCCTGCAATGTTTCCATGTAGGCTATGGGACGCTCAAACTCGTCTTCCATCGGAGCAGCACGATTATCTATCTTATAGTCGTTTGAAATCTGTGGAAAGTCCTGAATTTCCTCTTCTTTTTTACCTTTTATGTTGTCAGCTTGAGGAAAATCACTCAGTTCATTGAAGGAATCGTTTCCATCAAGGTGATCTCCGTCATCCAGCTTTGATTGAATAAAATCCTCAAGCTCAATATCACCATCATTTTTATTGTTTGGGGTGAAATCTTCTTCCATGGTGACATTTTGCAAGGACTTTTCAGTATCTGCTGCTTCATCAACTTCTTCCAGCATAGGGTTTTCAGCAAGTTCATTGTTAATTGCTTCCTTGATCTGCATTAAATTCATCGGCAACAGTTTTATTGCCAACTGAAGTTGGGGAGTCATCACCAATTTCTGGGATAACTTTAAGCTCTGGGAAAGTCTTTGTTCAAAAGCCATAATTGATTTCTTGGGTTTAACGATTTTTCTATTTTACTGTATTACATAAATTTAAATCAGAAAACTTTTAATCGATTTTAGAAAATACTCACACCTTGAAAAGTAAATATTTTATTAAAAAATTCAGAATTATTTCAAAATTTTTCCACTAAAAGAAGAGAAATCGTTCGTGTTTTAAGGAGACTCTATTTATAATGTATCACTCACTTTATGATTAACCACGAGAAAGAAATAATGACTATTTTATCGGTAAATGTTGATCATGTTGCAACCTTAAGGCAGGCACGATTAATTGATTATCCTGACCCTGTAAAGGCAGCAACTATTGCAGAAGAAGCCGGAGCAGAGGGAATTACCTTTCATTTAAGAGAAGACAGAAGGCATATACAGGACAGTGATCTCAGCCGTTTTAAAGAAAAATGTACGACACGCCTCAACATGGAAATGGCAGCGGTTGAAGAGATGGTAAATATCGCAATTAACCTCAAACCAGCTCAAGTAAGCCTTGTACCCGAAAAAAGAGAAGAACTCACTACTGAGGGTGGACTCAAGATAGACGAAAATCAGAACCTTTTAGAAAAATATACCAAACGTTTACAAAGTGAAGGTATTAAGGTTAGTTACTTCATTGACCCGGTTGAAAAATATATAAAACTTTCAAAACAACTTGGTGCAAACGCAATTGAAATTAATACGGGAAGTTATTCTGATGCCAAAAGTCAGGAAGAAAGGGAATTACAACTGGAAAAGATTAAAACAGGGTGTACCTTTGCGGTTATGGAAGGTCTGGAACTCTATGCGGGACACGGTCTAAACACAGAGAATATTCTTCCTCTACTGGAGATTAAGGAAATCGAAGAATATAATATCGGGCACAGCTTGGTTTCTGATGCTGTTTATCTTGGTTTTTTCCAGTCAGTAAAAAGAATGAACGATTTAATAAAAAACAGATGAAAAAAAGTAAGGGTGTTTATTTTGTCCTTTCTGCTCCTTCAGGATGTGGGAAAACAACCATTGGAAACATTCTTCTGAAGGAAGTGTCGGAAATTGTCCGTTCGATTTCTCATACTACCCGGGAAAAAAGGGAGGGAGAAGTTGATGGACATGATTACTTTTTTGTTTCAATGGAAGAATTTCAGATATTAGTAACTGAAAAGGAATTCATTGAATGGGAAAAAGTTCATTCAAGTCTTTACGGAACATCTAAAACCAGTATTTCTGATTTATCCAAAACAAGTGACGTGCTTTTAATTATTGACTACCGGGGGGCAGTATCCCTTAAAAAAGAGTTTCCGGAAGATACCGTAACGATTTTTCTTATTCCCCCTTCAATTGACCGGTTGGTAAATCGAATTAAAGGGAGTAAAGACAGTCGGGTAGAAGAACTTGAAATTCGACTGGAAACAGCCAGAATGGAACTGCAACATGCCGATGATTTTGATTACATCATTGAAAACGATATTCTTGAAAAGGCTGTTGAAGAAATCAAGGCTATTATTTATGCTGAACGACTTAAAAGAAACAGGAAAGAAAAGAAAATCCAGGACATGTTGAAGGAAAGACTCTAACCCTCATTGAGTTGCAAAGTATTACTTGAAACTCTCAAAATGTTACTAATAATAATCGCCCTGCCAAAAAGATGCCATCAAAAAAGAAAATAATTCTTGCCGTTTGTGGAAGCATAGCTGCATATAAAACAATCGAACTTTCAAGAAGGCTGGTTGAAAATAATTTTAATGTTACCGTTGTTCTCACCCCTTCAGCACTAGAGTTTACAGCAAAACTTCCCTACCAGATTTTCACAGAAAATGAGCCAATAATTGATATGTTTTCTTCAGGGGAAACGACGGTAAAACATGTAGAGCTTGCCAATAACGCAGACCTTTTACTGGTAACGGCAGCTACGGCAAACAGTATTGCAAAATTCAGTCATGGTATTGCAGACAACTTTCTCACAACACTCTATCTCGCCCGTAAAAAGGAGCTTAAGACAATTATCGTTCCCGCAATGAACAACAATATGTGGCAACATCCTGCAACAGAAAACAATGTAAAGACGTTACAGAAAAGAGGTGTTGAGTTTTGGGGACCAGATAAAGGAAAGCTCGCATGTGGAAGTGGTGAAGGCCGAATGATTGAAATTCAGGAAATTCTTGAAAAAGTTGCAATCTTTTTTCATGAGAAGAAAAAAAATAATAAAAAACTGGTCATTGTTACCGGTTCAACAAAGGAATACATTGACCCCATTCGTTATATCTCAAATGATGCTTCAGGAAAAACGGGAATTGAACTTGCCAAAAACGCATATATGAGAGGATATGATGTTTCCCTCATAGGTGGTAACCTCAAGGAGCATGTTCCTTTATCTCTAAACTATACCAGCGTGAAAACCTTTCATGAAATGGAGAAAGCGGTTCTTAAAGAGACAAAAAAAGCTGATATATTAATTATGTCTGCAGCTATTGGAGATTATTCTCCGGTAAAGCCCAGCAGCAAAAAAATTAAAAAAAATGATGAACAGTTTATTTCCCTTCAATTTGAAAAGAACTCTGATATAACTGCAAAAATCAGAAAAAAATATCCCAAACTCTTTATTGTGGGTTTTTGTGCCGAAACAGAAGAACTTGAGAAAAACGCAGAGAAAAAAATCGCCAAAAAAGGATTGAACATGGTCTGTGCAAATTTAATTTCCCCAGAATCAACCCCCTTCGGAACAGATGAAAACGAATTACTCATAATAAACAACAGGAAGAAGAAAGAAACCACAAAACGATGCAGTAAAGAAAAACTTGCAGAAATAATAATGAATTCAATCGAAAAGGAGCTGACATGATGTATGCCGGCGATAGCCTCAGGCTCGAAAAACTCAGAAATAAAATGGTCGATGAACAAATTATCGCTCGTAAAATTCATGCACCAACAGTGATAAAAGCAATGAGAGATGTTCCCCGGCACTCCTTTGTATCTGATTTCCTTAAAGAAAGAGCTTACGACGATTGTCCTTTGCCTATTGATGAAAGCCAAACAATTTCACAACCCTATATTGTTGCTTTAATGACGGAGCTTTTGGAAGTTGAACCTACAGATAAAGTTCTCGAAATTGGCACTGGTTCCGGTTACCAAACGGCAATTCTTGCAACTCTGGCAAAAAAAGTTTTTACTGTTGAGCGACATAGGTCGTTGGCAACAAAAGTGAGAAAGTTATTCGACCAGTTGGGATATCACAATATTGCCTCCCGAAGTTATGACGGAACCTATGGATGGAAAGAGTTTGCCCCCTTCAACAAGATAATGGTAACTGCTGCATCACCTGTTCTTCCAGAGTCGCTCTCCCAACAACTTATGGATGGCGGCAAGATTGTTATTCCCATCGGTGATGAAAGTTCCCAAATAATGAAGGTTTACACAAAAAATGGCGATTACCTTAACGAAACAAACTCAATTGGCTGCCAATTTGTAAAACTTGTAGGAGAATATGGTTGGAAGGAATAAATAAAGGAAGAATTCATCTCACAAGAAAAGTTAATCAAAAGAGTACTGTTCATAAAAACTTTGCTATAATCCTATCCCTTTAAACAAATCTCGGTTGATGAAGTATCTTTTTTATTTGTTATTGGCGCTTATTATCAACCCTGTAACACTTTCCGCAGCGGAGGAGAATACCATAAAGAAAGTAACGTTAAAAAACGGTTTTGAGCTCATTACCGTTGAAGATCATAGAAGTCCAATTGCCACATTTCAGGTATGGTACAAGGTTGGTTCAAAGGATGAAGAGTTTGGAAAAACCGGAATGTCTCATATGCTGGAGCATTTGATGTTCAAAGGAACAAAAAAGTTCGGTAAAGGTGAATACTCCCGGCTTATCGCCCTGAACGGAGGAAATGAAAACGCTTTTACCTCAAAGGATTACACCGCATATTTTGCCTCACTCTCCAGTGACCGTATTCAACTGGAAATTGAACTTGAAGCTGACAGAATGCAAAACCTTCTCTTAAATGAGAAGGAATTTCTTCTTGAGCGTGACGTTGTTGCTGAAGAGAGAAGACTCAGAACTGATGACAACCCATCCTCAAAGCTCCATGAGCTTATGGAAGCAGCAGCATACCAACAACATCCCTATCATTGGCCAATTATTGGATGGATGGACGATATTCAAAACTACAATATCACTGCAATAAAAAGTCACTATAAGAAATTTTACGCTCCCAATAACGCCATTGGCGTTGCGGTTGGAGATTTCAAACATAAAGATATACAAAAACTGGTAGAAAAATATTTTGGCAAAATTCCTCCTTCAAAAGAACTTACAAAAGAAAGAAGGCGATATAAAGAAACTGCACAAAGCGGTGAAAAACGTGTTTATTTAAAAGATAAAGCACAAATCCCCTATGTTTTCACCTCATACCATGCCGTTAGTCAGGATACACCGGATTCTTATGCGCTTTCCATTATTTCAACAGCACTGAGTTCCGGTATGAGTTCCCGCCTTTATAAAAGGTTAGTGCGAAAAGACGAAATGTGTCTTTCGGTTGATGCCAGTTTTGATTTTATTAGCTATGACCCCGGACTCTTCACGGTTTATGCCGGTTTAAGACCGGATAAAAACATTAATGAATATGAAAAAATTCTTGAAGAAGAACTAACCAAAATTAAAAAAGACGGACTAACAAAAAGAGAGCTTCAAAAAGCCATAAATCAGGCGGAAGCAGAGTTTCTCTTTGCTCAGGACTCCATTTTCTATCAGGCAATGAAAATTGGCTGGTACGAAACAGTCGGCATGAGCTATACCGATATTCCGAAATTTGTTGATAATATTCGTAAAGTTACCAATGCGGATATTAAACGGGTTGCAAAGAAATATTTTGTCAATGAAAAGAAAGTTGTGGGCATTTTAACCCCGGAGAAAAAGTAACTTTCCCCATTAACCCAACCCAGGAACAGATATGCAGATATTCAAGAATGCATTATATTTATTGAGACTTTTACCTCTATTAATCATAACGATGTCAATTAATTCAACACCATCTTTGGCGGCAAACCTAAAGTTTGAAACGGTAACACTTAAAAACGGCTTAACGGTTAATTTATTGCAAAGGCAGGAAATTCCAATTCTCACGATGAGCCTGAAGGTAAAAGCAGGACTTATCATGGAGAAAGAAGGAGAAACCGGTATTGCAAACCTTACCTCTGAACTGCTTGAAATGGGTACGAAAGATTTCACAGCAGAAAAGCTCAGTGATGAAATCGATTTTATGGGAGCAAGCTTTGGAGCAGGAGTTGAAAAAGATACCGCCGATATGGATTTTGAAGCCTTAACGAAAGACTTGGATAAGGCAATCTACTATTTTAGCCAGATTGTTGTACACCCGACCTTTCCCACCAAAGAAATTGAGCAAAAAAAGGAAGAAATTATCGCTGACCTTATTCGACAAAAGGAAAAACCCGGTACCATTGCACGAAAAGCCTTTTTAAAGGAACTTTATAATAAACACCCCTATTCTCATCCGGCAGACGGCACCATAGAATCGGTAAAAAAAATAACCCAAAATAATATTACCGACTTCTACAAAAGAAACTATTTACCCAACAACAGTTACCTTTCCATTGTTGGAAACTTTGATAAAAAACAGCTTTTGAGCCTTCTGGAAAAATATTTTGGTGAATGGAAACAGGGAGAACTGCCAACCCTGCCAGAAAATCCCAAGGAACTCACCAATAAAGAGATAACGTTCATTCCGATGGAAATTACTCAGGCAAACATTATTTTTGGACATCTGGGAATTAGCCGAAGTAATCCTGATTTCTTCAAAATCAGAATAATGAACTATATCCTTGGTGGAGGTGGTTTTGCTTCAAGACTTCTGAGTGATTTAAGAGACAGTAAAGGGCTTACCTATGGAATTTACAGTAGTTTTGCCACCGGACTTGAGGAGGGAAGTTTTATTGTTTCAATTCAAACAAAGAATGAATCTGCTAAGGATGCCCTACAGGGAATTTTGGAGCATATTAACAAGATTAAGCAAAAACAGGTTACTGTTCAGGAGTATGAGGAAGCTATGTCATATCTCACCGGAAGTTTTTTCATGAAGCTTGATACAAACAGAAAGATGGCTGATATCCTTGGTGCAATAAGTCTTCACAACCTTGGAAATGATTACCTTGAACGATATATTCATAACCTTAAATCCGTTACCAGAAAAGATATACTTGAAGTTGCCCAAAAATACTTAAGTTCTGAAAAATATAAAATCGTTATTGTGGGGGACGAGAAAAAAATGGGTAAGCAGGAAATAATCAAAGCCTTTCAGTAACGAACTCTCCGTTACCTTTTATATTTCTCAGTTCTCAAGCATATTTATTTCCCAAAGCTTCTTTAAAGCCAGCTTCAAACACCAATAGAACAATATAATCCACGTCAGTATTCAACAGTGAATTTGCAAAGATTTAACTCTTTTATTGTCTGGTAATGTTTGTCGTTAGCTGTATACAAAGCAAGATTGTTTAATGAAACATTAAGTCTTTTGCAGTTGCTTTCATCATACCTCCGACTAAAGTTTATACTTCGAAATATAAACTTTTAAGTAAAAATAATCAATTGATTTTTCAACAAATATGCCCTTGTTTCTTACCATGAATAAAAAAACTGAATATTAGGGAAACTGCATCTGGAAATGATCTTCAACCGGAAAAAATCTGATTTTTCAGAAGATAAATGAAAAAGAATATATAATGCCTAAAAATAGAAAACAACAGAAACGACTATACTGGTCAAATGAAGCTTTTATTCTCACAAAAGTGCCAATTGCTTAAAACCTAATTTTTGATTTCCCTATTTATAAATAATGGAACAGGCATTAAAAGAAAATATCGTACAAAAATTAAAACCCTTGGAAGCGTCAAGGATACTTCTTTTTGGAAGCCATGCCTCTGGTAACCCTCAAAAGGACAGCGACATTGACCTGTTGGTAATTAAAAAAAAAGTTAAGTCAAAGCTTAAAGATATAAATCAGGCGCGAAAGCTGTTGCGAAAGCCAGGGACAATATTTGACATTTTAGTTGCGTCAGAAGATGAGTATGATTTTTATAAAAACCAGATAGGATCTATCCTCTGTGAAATCGACCGTAAAGGAGTCGTGCTGTATGAAAACTGTCGATAAACCGCCAATCCATAAGGTTTTTCTTATGAAAGCGGAACAAGATTTAATGCTTGTGAGGAAAAATATTGATGATGATGACATCGCTGAAGAAACATTGCTCTTTCACCTTCAACAAGCAATTGAAAAAGCACTCAAAAGTTTGCTCTCATATAGAGAAATACCATTTGGAAAAATACATGATATTGCGGAACTTATTCGTTTAGCAGAAGAAAACAGCATAAAATTGCCGGAATATATTGATGAACTTGATGAGTTAACTCCATTTGCCACAACAGGAAGGTATGATTTCCCCTGTGATTCTGTTGACGACCTCTCCTTTTTCTTTCAAAAGACAGAAGATTTCCTCAACGTTGTCCGGAAAGAACAAGCGAGAAATCTATAATTCTTCTATCAATTGAAATTTAATGGTTTATTAAGCCCCTACCTGATGAGCCTATATTTCTTTCTGTGAATTTAATTCTTCAAAGCTTCTTTAAAACCTGCTTCTCTGAGAAGGCAACTATCACATTTACCACAGGGGGTTCCTGCATCATCCGGGTTGTAGCAGGAGATGGTAATGGAGTAATCAACACCAAGCTCAATTCCTTTTTGTATGATTTCTGCCTTCGTGAGGTTGATAAGGGGAGCATGAACCTTAATGCCCTGCCCTTCGACTCCTGATTTTGTCGCAAGGTTTGCCATTTTCTCAAAAGCTTTTATGTACTCGGGTCTGCAATCAGGATATCCAGAATAATCAACAATATTGGCTCCGATAAACATATTGGTAATTCCCAACGATTCTGCCCAACCAAGTGCTATTGAGAGAAAAATTGTATTTCTTGCCGGAACATAGGTAACAGGAATATCTTTCCCAATTTCTTCACAGTTAGTTCGCTCCGGGACTTTAATGGAAGGGTCTGTTAAAGCTGAACCACCAAACTGGCTTATATCAATGTGAAAGATTTTATGCTCCAGCACTCCAAGAGAAGCTGCAACCTTTTTTGCTGCTTCAAGCTCTACCTTATGTCGTTGACCATAATCAAAGGAAATAGCATAAAAGTCAAAACCTGATTGTTTACCTATTGCGAGAGCAGTGGCAGAATCGAGTCCACCGCTTAAGAGAATGATTGCTTGTTTATTCAAAGGAGTTGATAGAGAAATGACCGGTAGAAGTTAATCAAGAAAGTCCTTCAATACTTTATGAAAAAGTTGAATTTGTTTGGTATCTTTAACACTTTGCATAAAGAGAATATCATCAATGGTAACGTTTTTACCATAATATTCCTGATTTTTTTCTTCACTAATTCCCATCGTTGCACCTTCGAAGGATATTCCAACAAATATACCCTTGCTTCTTGCCATGGAATAGGTTCCCGAATCAATTTTATAATCCATACCCACTTCCTTTCTGAATCCTTCGTTAGCAACAACTATTGCCATATCAACGCCAAGCTTAAAGCTTCGTTTAAGAAACATTCGTGGAGCGGTTCTTCCAACAAAAACAAGAATTAAATCCACCTTTTCAAAACCTGCCTGAAACCCAACGCTGGTTCCGGTTATTTCAGTAAATGCCGGGGGAGACCATTTTTTTGAAATTCTGTCTTTTACTGTAACAACTCCGGTTCCGTGGGAAATTGCAACAAAAAGACCTCCCTTTACCATTGCCGGAACAACGGCAATTGCCGTAGCTTTTTGCATGATGTGATCAGGAAGGGGATTTTGTCCTCTTTCTGCCCATTCATCAAGAACATAGGCTGAGTCAGTAATTAACCAGTCAAGTTCAGCTTTTGAATCGGCTACCGCATATTGGGTCGTAAAAAGAATAAAGGAGAGAGTAAAAAGAGAACAAATGGTTTTTTTCATAAGAGTTTGCATTATTTATTTTGTGATATATCCGGCTTCTTTTGCCATTGCTGTAATCATTTCATATTTTGTAACTACTCCCAAAATATTTTTTTCATCATCAATTACCGGAAGAAAGTGAATTTTCTTATCAGTCATCATGGTTGCAATTTCCTGCAAAGTTTCGTCAGGCTTTACTGTCAACACCTCTTCACTGCATATATCCCCGGCAGTTGTTCCTGCCATTTTTTCAAACTGCCGATCCAGCTTAAAGGGGTTATCAAAGACAAAAACACCTTCAAAAAGATTTACAATAGTTGGTAAGTGTAACGAGGATTGCTGTTCGATTAAATCACTTTCAGTAATAACACCAGAAAACCGGTCATTTTCATCAACGACAAAAATTCCGTGAGGTTTGTCCTTTAAAAAAATATCAAAAACATCCTTGAGGGAGGAATCTTCATTCACTTTATAAATTTCATCACTTAAAATATCGCTTGCTTTTAACATTGTTTACTTTCTTTATTGGTTATTGAGGTGATTTTGAAGTTGTTCTAGGTCGTTAATGCTATTCACTCCGGTAATTTCCATAACATCATCCACACAAAAAGAGGAAATGACCTGCCCTTCATCGGAAGCTATTTTAACAATATCCGTTAAATAAAACTCGTTTTGTTTATTAACATTATTGATTTTCGATAAATTATCAAAAAGGTAGCTGGTATTGAAGATATAAATTCCTGAATTTATTTCTTTTATTTCCCGTTCTTCTGCCGTACAGTCCTTTTCCTCCACAATACCAACAACGTTACCCTTACTGTTTTTTAGAATTCTTCCATAACCGCTGGGTTCTTCTGTTTGAGCGGTAAGAACAGTAATTATGGCGTTGTTTTTTGTGTGTACATCAACGAGTTGCTGAATAGTTTTTTGGGATAAGAGGGGAACATCCCCCATAAGAACAATAAGGTTTTCTTTAAGCTTGTCTTTTAAGGGCGTTACCTGCATTACGGCATGAGCGGTTCCCTTTTGTTCTTCCTGAACGGCTATTTCAACGGCATTATTTCCCTCTAAATGATTAAGCAGCAATTCTTTTTTATATCCTGCAACAACGATATTTGGATTAAAACCAA
>JADGAW010000051.1 GCA_015231815.1 Nitrospinota bacterium | reverse complement strand
AGTTTGAAACAGCTCTGAGCTGAACCCAGGGTAGCCGTTGACGACTGCAAACATAACAAACCGCTGCTCCTTCCATTGTTTCGACAGAAGCATCAGTTCTTTCCATCAATTCCCTGTTTCTTATTGCATTATCGGATAAGGTATTTACTGTTACGGATTTAACAGAAGGAAAATCAGTGAGACAACTCCTCCCAGCAAATTCACTTTTAAAACAAACATCTCTATTATGTATGAGACCTGTATCCGTTAAAGAAACAAAACGACCTCCCTCATCAACTCCGAGCTCTGCAATAACATCTTCTGCAACATGAACAACATCACCGAGAGAAATTTCATTTTTTTCAGAAAAACTTCCCGCTATTCCAATATTTAAAACAAAATCAAACTTGAATTGCTGAAGAATTTTTGTCAGGTTATATGTTGTTGTGACCATCCCAACACCAGCAGTAAAAAGGTAAACGGTGTGATCCTTAAAAAAATATCCCGAAAGGTTTCCGGGATATTGTTTAATAAATGCAAAAAAAGGAAGGAGAGATTTAATCTCAATTTCTGTTGCTGCAACGATAAGAATTTTCATTAAGAGCCAAACTCCTTCATTTTATGAGAATAGTTACATACTGAAAACATCTGGTGGTTCTTTTAGGAAGTTTATAAACCGTTCTTTGGTAATGGATTTATCATAAGCATCTTCGGCACTAATCCAACCATCTTGAAGTCTCTCCAAAATAGAATCATCCAAAGACTGCATTCCCAGTTTTTTTCCTGTTTGAATAGCAGAAGGAATCTGAAACGTTTTGTTCTCGCGAATTAAGTTTCTTACTGCAGGAGTACCTACCAGAATTTCCAGACAGGCACAACGACCTTTTTTGTCAATTCTTTTAAAAAGGTTTTGAGCAACAACACCCATTAAAGCTTCCGAAAGGGTTGTTCTTATTTGAGACTGTTGGTTTGCCGGAAAAACATCAATAATTCTATCAATGGTTTTTGCCGCAGATTGCGTGTGAAGTGTACCAAAAACCAAATGACCTGTTGCCGCTGCCTCAATTGCAAGAGCAATTGTTTCGAGGTCTCTCATCTCACCAACAAGAATAATGTCCGGATCCTCACGAAGAGCACCTTTGAGGGCAGAGCTAAAGGATTTTGTATGAGTTCCCACCTCACGATGGTTTACGATACAATCAGCACTTTTATGCACAAATTCTATCGGGTCTTCAACCGTTAAGATATGGTCTTTTCGATGATGGTTTGCATAGTCAATCATTGCCGCAAGAGTTGTTGATTTACCTGAACCCGTTGGTCCCGTAACAAGTACCAACCCCTTATGAAGCATTGCCATCTTTAATAATATTGGTTGAAGCCCTAATTGCTCAGCAGTAAGGATATCACTGGGAATTAACCTAAAAACTGCTCCAACGCCATATTTTTGATTAAAAAAGTTACACCGAAAACGTGCAATACCTGGAATTTCATATCCAAAATCAACATCCCCTGTTTCTTCAAAAACCTTAACTTTATCTTCAGCAGTGATTTCATAGAGCATTGACTTCAATTCGTCATTATCAAGTTCCTTATACTTCACCCGTTCAATATCGCCATTTATTCTCAGAATTGGCTGTTGTCCTGAAATAAGATGTAAATCTGAAGCACCTTCATCGTACATTAGTTTAAAAAAAGCATCAATCTTTGCCATGAATCCTCCAAAAGAAAAAGTGTCTAATTTTTTTCAAAGACAAGCTTTAAAAAAAAATGAAAAGTAAGATGAATAAAAGAAGTTAAGATTTTACTTTTTTTTATCAATAATATTCAACATTAAATAAGAATGAGCTATAAAATTACTGTTTAACCTTTTAAAACGTCACTATATTGAGAAAAAAAGTTTGCGTTATTGGTCTTGATGGTGTTCCTTACACTTTTTTACAAAAGATGTTTGCACAAGGTTTTCTTCCAAACCTTCAGGCACTTTTTCGTGAAGGAAATTGTGTACAAATGACAGCAAGCATTCCTGAAGTTTCTTCTGTTTCATGGACTTCCTTTATGACAGGCTGTAATAGCGGTTCTCATGGAATCTATGGTTTTATGGATGTCTGCAACGGCTCCCGAAAAGTTTACTTTCCCAATTCACACGATATTAAAATTACACCTTTATGGAACGACCTTAAAGCAGAGGGGAAAAAATCTCTCATTATTAATTTACCCTCCACCTATCCGGCAAGACCAATGAATGGAATTCTTATTTCCGGCTTTATTGCTCCAAAACTTGAAAACTCTGTGTTTCCTGCTCAATATATTACGAAACTCAGGGAAATTGGTTACCGGCTTGATGTAAGAGCTGAGATGGTTAATGGAGATATTGATTTTCTTTTCAGAGAATTATATGAGGTTATGGAAAAACGATTTTTGACGTTTAATATTCTCAATAATGAAATAGATTGGGACTTTTTTATGCCAGTTATAACGGAAACTGACAGGCTCCACCATTTTCTCTGGTCTTCTTATGCTGATGAAGAAAGTCTTCATCACCAAAAATTTATTGATTTTTACCGTACCCTTGATCACCTTCTGGGAAATCTCATTATAAACCTCCCAAAAGAAACAATCATTATGGCACTGTCAGATCATGGTTTTACCACCACAAAAACCGAAGTAAACCTGAACTATTTTCTGCACCAACAAGGTTTACAGGGTTATCGCAATAATGCTCCTCAGTTTCTTGAGGATTTAACTCCAGAAAGCAAAGCCTTTACCCTTGACCCATCAAGGATTTATCTCAATAAGGCATCCCGCTTTAAAAGCGGAACCGTTCGGGAAGATGAGATTTCCTCTCTTATTAATACGATTGAGTCCTTTCTCATGAATCTTGAATATAAGGGAGAAAAGGTTATTAAAAAAGCTTATCGACCTGAGGAACTATACTCCGGCAACCAATTAGCCCTTGCTCCGGATTTAATCTGCTTAAGTAACGACGGTTTTAATCTCAAAGGAAAACTTACAGGTAAAAGCATCTTTGAACAAACCGAATTCAGCGGAACTCATACACAAAATGATGCATTTTTTTTCTCAACGTATAATAAAGAAGATTTACCAAACACCATTTTCGATGTTAAAGAGTACATTTTAAAAACTTTTCATTAAAGACATGACGGAAATAAACTTCAGAGGAAAAGTAATTGGTCTTACTGGAGGCATAGGTTCTGGAAAAAGCACTTTAGCTTCTCTTCTGGAAAAATGGGGGGCATTTATTCTTGACTCAGATAAAACAGCGCAAAAGGTAGTTTTAAAGGGAACAAAAGGCTTCCAAGAGATAATAGATTGCTTTGGAAAAGAAATTGTCGCTCAGGATGGTGAAATCGACCGGGCAAAACTCGCTTCAATAATTTTTCATAATCGTGAAAAAAAGCAAATTCTGGAAAAGATCATCTATCCCCTCATTAAGGAATGGGATAAAGAGGAGATAAATACTGCTTTTGCCAGAAACAAAGAAACCGTTATTATTAAAAATAGTCCTTTACTTATTGAAAGTGGCTTATATATGCACTGCTATAAAACAATCCTGATTGTGGCAGAAGAACCGATACGAATGAAAAGAATTCTCAAGAGCCGACCTCTTATGAGTAAAGAAAGAATTGAAGCAACAATACGAGCACAAATGAACGACGAGGATAAAAAAAAATACGCTGATTTTGTAATAGAAAATAATCATTCACGAGCTCACTTAGCCAAAATTGCTGAGAAGATTATTCTTCCTTACTTCTAACTCTCCACAAAAAAATCGTTTAACAAAGAGTTGATACAAGGAGAGCACTTATAGAAGTATAATGGGATATTCCACAAATAATTTTATTCTCATGGACTCCTTACTTAAAAGCCTTCCCCGGCATATTTCATCGATAATTGGCTTTATACTCGGAATAATCTCCATTTCCCTCCTTATTTGGTCTCTCAAAATTTCTGAAAGACATCAACAGGATATGCTGGTTCATGATTCAATTATGGAAGTACAGCTAAAAACATCGGTATATCACCTTTGGATAGAAGAATATATAAACGGTGATTCTCATAGAAGTGTTAAAGAAAGCAGTAAATACATTAATGGTTCTTTTGAATTAATTGATGCAATCCTTTATGGAGGGGATGTTGAGCATGGGAGAGTTCTTTTACCGATTACTAACCCCGAAGTAAGAAAAAAAATTGAAGGAATTAAAGATGTTTTGACCAATTTTAATTCATTAATTCAGCAACGCCTGAAAGATGTAACTAAAGCCAGAGTTGGAAGCAGGTTAGATCAGGAAAGTGATGTTGCCTTTAACCTTTTTCTTAAAAGGGCTAAAGAAGTTGAGTATTCTATTGTTTTAAACAACAAACGGGAATTTGACAAAACCGTACATTTATTCTGGTTAATTCTCCTTCTTTGGGGCATTGTTACCATATCGGCATCTTTTACTTTTCTCCGTTTTGAAAACCTCAAGAAAAAATCAGAAACTGCATTACAGGAATCCTACAATAAACTTGAAGAAAGAGTTGAACAAAGAACCAGCGAACTGGCAGAATCAAATAAAGCTCTGAGAAATGAAATTTCTGAGCGGGAAAAAGCACAACGGGAACAAAAAGAGCACTACAACCTTCTCAAATCTATAATTGACGGAACAACGGATGCAATATTCATTAAGGATTCAAAGGGTAACTACCTGTTAGTAAACTCAGCTTTTGCGGAACTGTTTGGTAAAAAAACTCAAGAATTAGTTGGAAAAAACAATATTGATATTTTCTCCAAGGATGTTGCCACTGAAATTGTTAAAAATGACATGAGCGTTATACAGTCAGGTAAAACAACAACCTTTGAAGATGAATTTGTCATAAATGATGAAAAAAAAATCTTTTTAACAACTAAAGGCGTTTATAAAGGAAAAGATAATGAAATTTTAGGCATTTTTGGTATTTCCAAAGATATTACTGACAGGAAATTAGTTGAAAATACCATAAAGGAAAGCGAGAAAAAGTTTAGGGAAATGTTTCAATGCCACAGTGCCGCAATGTTTTTAGTTGATCCTGAGGAGGGAAGTATTATTGATGCGAACGATTCTGCAGCAACATTTTATTGTTACACCAAAGATGAACTACGAAACATGAAGCTTTCTGAACTAAGTAAGCTTCCTCCCCATTTAATTGCTTCCAACATACAAAGGTCATTACATCAGACTCGAAACTATTTCACCAGCAAACATAAACTTGCAAATGGTACTATCCTCGATGTTGAAGAACATACCTCACCGGTAAAGGTAGGAGGTAAAACGCTTCTATTTTCTGTTATTCATAACATCACAGAGCGAATACATTTCGAGAACGAACTGAGGGTAAAAAAAGAGGAACTGGAAAAGTTCAATAAAACCCTTGAGAGTAAAGTAGTAGAAGAAAGTGATAAAAGAATACGGCAGGAGCAACTTCTTACCCAACAGGCTAAACTCGCAGAGATGGGAGAAATGGTTGGCTCTATTGCCCACCAATGGAGGCAACCATTAAATACGATCGGACTCATAATACAGGATTTGGAAGATTCTTATCAGTATGGTGACCTCACGAAAGAACTCTTTAAGGATTCTGTTGAAAAAACCATGGAACAGATTAATTATATGTCCAAGACAATTGACGATTTCAGGAACTTTTTCAAACCATCAAAAACAAAAGTCGAATTTTCTCTGGCAGAGGCAATCAACAAAGTTATCTCAATTGTTTCAAGACAACTTGATAATTATTGTATAGCTCTTGAGTTGAAAGCTCCCGTTAACACCCCTATTCTTGTTCATGGATATCCCAGTGAATTTCAACAGGTCGTTTTGAACATAATAAATAATGCAAAGGATGCCATAGAAGGAAAAATATCAACCTTAGGAGATAATACCTTTGCCGGAACTATTCTCATTGACATTTATCAAAAGGAAAATAAACGCTACATTGAAATTAGTGATAATGGCGGCGGAATTGACGAACAAAATCTTGATAAAGTTTTTGATTCTTATTTCACAACAAAAAAGGAGGATGGAACGGGTATTGGTCTTTATATGTCAAAAACAATTATTGAAGACCATTTTAACGGGCATCTTTCTGTCAGGAACTCCGATACAGGAGCAATTTTTACCATAGAAATTTAGTAAACGCTATGAGTTTATCTGTTTATCTAAAGCTTTTCTATCGGGTAATACTTTAACAATCTTATCGATATTTGTAACTGTCAGAACTTGAGAGACAGCATCATTTACGTTAAACAGCCACAGTTCAATACCCTTTTCATGAAGCAGATTTCTTGTGACCACAAGGCTATTAATAAACATAGAATGAATAAACGTTACTTTATCCAAATCAATAATTAAAGCCTTATTTACCTTTTCAGCATATTGCTTGAGTAAGCTGCTTAGTTCATTGCCATACTTAAATTCTTTTAATCCTTCTACGCTAACAATTAAATAATCTCCACCTTCAAACTCTTCTGTTATTTTCAACATACCTTATACTCCTTTTAAGCGTATTAATAACCAACAAAATATAATCCTTATATAAGTCGTTTGTCTATAATCAAATTATTATACTTTCACTCTTGTCATAACTCACTTCAGAATTTATTATAATTTTCTTCTTAAGGTTCTCCCTTATTACCGATTTTCTCAAACAAATAACATTATTTACTTTTACTCCTTTATTAACTTTTGCTCCATCACTGTAGTCGAGGAGTTTTTTTCCTTTATTGATTTTGAAATTGAGCTTAAGATATGATTGTGGAGTTCCAATATCACTCCAGATACCATCATGAATAAAGCCATAAAACGGTACATCTTCTTCAAGCCACTTATAAAAAAGGACGTTGGTTAATGACTCTTTGTTTCCTTCGGGTATATAGTTAAAGCAATCCTGCTCCAACAGTTGAACACCTGTATAAAAATACAACCGTTTGTTTTTTTTCTTTACTTTGTACCCTTTTCTTGTTTTATTTCCTATTGCAGTAATTAATCCATCTTTGTTCATTTCGACAGGAGTAACTTTTTTTTTCCCCAACTTACCGAGCAAAAGATTTGCAATTCCTTTTTTTTCCCGATGTTGTTTCATAATTTCATGAAAGTTTGGCTTAACAAAGATATCCCCGTTACAAACCCAAAAGGTAGCATCAGTTAGATATTGTTTTGCATGTATGAGACTACCAGCGGTATTGAGAAGTTCTTCCTCAATGATAAGAGAAACGTTATCATCATGTAAATAAAATTTATTTTTAAATTCTATAAACTGCTCTTTCTTATGAAAACAGTTAATATTTATGTTCTTGATTGAATGGTGCTTTAGGTTTTGGATAATAAAACGCAATAAGGGCGTTTCATAAGAGATGGGAAGAAGTGGTTTGGGAAAAAAGTTGGTGATAGGCAAAAGCCTTGTTCCTAAGCCGGCGGATAAAACCAAAGCCTGCATTTAAGATGGGTGAAGGTTATATAGAAAAGATTCTCTGGCAGGGAACTCCCTGCCAGAGAAGAGTGGTATTACTTTATGGATTCTTTAATATCCTCAGCTTCGTGTAAAAGTTCTCTTAAAGTCACCTGAGTATCATAAATTTTAAAATGATGCCAATCTACCTTCGCACGTTTAACTTTACGTTTAAGATCCTGATATTGCTTCTGCTGAGATGAAACATCCTTTGTTTTTGTAGCCAAAGAGAGATACTCGCCTAACCAATCTGCGTTCAGTGTTGTCTTCTCAAAAAGAGTTAAGGTATTCTGTGCATCTGCTGGAATTGATGTAAGCTTGTTTGAAGTATAGGAAGAATCTTTATTGTGACACTCTCTGCAAAGAAACCTTACAACTTCTGAAGTTAAAATTCTGGCTTTTTTAGGAGTGTGACATGTTACACAGTTTGGACCTTTACCTGACGTTGAGAGTTTCTTAAAATGCTTACTGGAAATAAAAGCATCTTCCTCGGCTCTATGACACTTACCACAGGTAGAAGGTATTTTTTGAAAATGGACAAGACTTTCTCGGTCATTAGCTGGTCTTACCCCCCGATGAGCAATTTCCTTATCTTTTTGATCTGCATAGCCACCATGACATTTATCACAGGTTACCCCTTTTTGAGCATGATTGCTTTTTTTATAATCGTTGTACTCTTTCTGAACAATACTGCCGTCATTAATAGACTGATGACATTCCACACATTGGTTTTTTTCTTTTGCCTCTGTACTTTGCGCTGAGAATGTCGCAAAAAGACAAAATGCCGCAAACAAGAGAGGTAAAACGATTTTTTTCATGCCATTACCCTTTATAAGAATGAATATTGATTCAAAATTTTGCAAAAAAATAATTATATAATAGTTTTATTCTTTTTTCTCGGATTTCTCAGAAGTTTGTTCTACAACTTCCTTACTCTTTGCAATTTCTTTTGTAGCTTCAGCTTTAGCATCACTTGCTTCTTTATCAGCATTCTTCGCTGCAACAACACTTTTAATCGGAGTTGGAGTTGATTTTACTCTCTCCATAACTGAAGAAATATTCTGGTTAGGTCCATAAATAGATAAGGTAACTGATGTTACGGCAAAAATAATTGCAAGCACAACGGTAACCTTTACAAGAAAGTTTCCTGCTCCCGAACTTCCAAAAACAGAAGAGTTTGAGCCGCCGCCAAAAGATACGCCCATTCCTGCTTTACCTTCCTGAAGTAAAATTACGCCAATTATTGCAAGTGCAATAAAAACATGAAGCACAGTTATAAATGTTTCCATATTTCCTCTCTATTGTTCTGATGATTTAATAATACCGACAAATTCGTCAACCTTTAAGCTTGCACCTCCAACAAGAGCACCATCAATATTCTCCATAGCAAGTAAACTTTCGCTATTTGAAGCCTTAACACTTCCTCCATAAAGTATTTGGAGACTATTTGAAACAGAGCTATTATACAGGCTTTCCACGATTTTTCTTATTTCACCATGTACATTATCAGCATTTTCCGGGGTTGATGTTTTTCCTGTACCAATTGCCCAAACAGGTTCATAGGCAAGGACGACAGAACTCATATCTCCTTCAGAGACTGAGTTTAAACCTTTTGTTACCTGTTCCTTAATAACACTAAGGGTTTTACCCGCCTCATATTCTTCAAATGTTTCTCCTACACAGAGAATAGGTTTTATGTTGTTAGCCAGAGCTTTTAAAACTTTTTCATTCACAATTTCATTTGTTTCACCATAATATTGTCTTCTTTCTGAATGTCCCAGAATTACATAGTCACAGCCAATATCCTTTAACATTGAATGAGATACCTCTCCGGTAAATGCTCCATTTTCCTGTTGACTCATATTTTGTGCGGAAATACTTACGTTTTCCCTGTTATTAATTACGTCTTTTATTTCTTTTAAATAAAGAAAAGGAGGTGAAAAGATTACCGTCGTTTTCTTTAGTTCATGTATTCCATCAAGAACCCCTTTAACAAGGGATCTTCCTTCTTCCGAAGAAGAATTCATTTTCCAGTTTCCTGCAATAATATTTTTTCTCATAGTTCCCTTTATTTTTCGTTTAAACATTCAATTCCCGGCAACGTTTTTCCCTCCAACAATTCCAAAAATGCTCCGCCGCCAGTAGATATATAGGAAATTTTATCCACTGCGCCGGCATTCTTGACAGCAACACCGGAATCTCCGCCTCCAATTATTGTTAAAGCACCTGTTTTCGTTACCGCATCAACAAGGTTATATGTTCCTTTGCTGAAGGCTTCCATTTCAAATGCTCCCATTGGACCATTCCAGACAATAGTTTTAGCATCCTGCAATGCATCGGCAAAAAGCTTTGAACTTTCCGGGCCAATATCCAATGCCATAGAGTCTGAAGGAATCGCAGTTGCCGAAACCAGTTGAGTTGCTGCGTCAGCCTTAAATTCCTTAGCAACAACAAAGTCAACAGGAAAAAAATATTCCACATTAAGCTTGTCCATCTTAGTTATTATTTCCTTGGCTTTATCAATTAAATCGTTGCTCACAAGAGAGTTCCCAACTTCCGCCCCCATTGCTTTCATAAAGGTAAAAGCAAGCCCCCCACTAATAATTACTTTATCCAGCTTTTCAGCAAGTTTATTGAGCACTTCAATTTTTCCTTCTGCTTTTGCTCCGCCGAGAATACCAACCAACGGACGCTCTGGGTTTGCAACAGCTTTATTAAAGTAGTTAATTTCTTTTTCCATTAAGAGTCCCGCAACGGATACTCCGACAAACCGGGCAATTCCTGCTGTTGAAGCATGAGCTCTATGTGCAGCTCCAAAAGCATCATTAACGAAAACATCAATAGATTCAGCTAGTTGCTTGCTAAAGTTTTCATCGTTTGCTGTCTCTTCCTTGTAAAAACGTACATTTTCAAGTAAAAGAACATCACCTTCTTTCATGGAAGCAATCGTAGCATTGACCTCTTCTCCAATACAATCATCAACAAAAATAACATCTTTTCCTATTAACGCTTTTAGTCTTTCAAGAACAAGTTTAAGACTATACTCAGGATTTCTTTCCCCTTTTGGTCTTCCCATGTGAGATGCAAGAATTACCTTAGCACCATCTTTAATGAGATGATTGATTGTTGGAAGAGCCCCGACCATTCTGGAATCGTCAGTTATCTCCTGCTCATCATTAAAGGGAACATTAAAATCTACACGAACAAAGCATCTTTTCCCTTTTAAGTCGATATCACCTATGGTTGATTTATTCATAATAATAACGTTATGTGTATTGTAATGATGCGGATATCTTTAATGCAAGACATCTGCTCTCATAAATTTATAACCCTTTTGAAATAATAAGATTTATGAGGTCTGCAACTCTCGTTGAGTAACCTGTTTCATTATCGTACCAAGAGAGTACGGTAGCACATCGTTTATCAACAACCTTGGTTGAAAGTGCGTCGATAGTTGATGATGCTGAATTGCCATTATAATCTATTGACACCAACGGTTTTTCCGTATATTCAAGAAAACCTTTCATTTCACTTTCAGCTGCTTTTTTTAGCGCAGCATTTATTTCTTCTGAAGTAGCATCATTTTCAAGCTCACAAACCAAATCAACCAGAGAGACATTTGGTGTTGGAACCCTTATTGCGCAGCCATCAAGTTTTCCTGCAACATTTGGCAAAACGAGTGAAACCGCTTTTGCCGCTCCAGTTGTTGTAGGAATTATCGAGACTGCCGCTGCTCTTCCCCTTCTTAAATCTGAATGAGGAAGGTCGAGAATTTTTTGATCATTGGTATATGAATGAATGGTGGTCATATAACCATGTTTAATACCCCATTCCCTGTCAAGAACCTTTACGATGGGAGCAAGACAATTTGTGGTACATGAAG